>DMBB01000203.1 GCA_003446295.1 Erysipelotrichaceae bacterium | reverse complement strand
ACCTGTGGCGGAAAACAACGGAAAGTGAGGTAAATAAAAAAATGACTGTTGTTTCTATGAGGAAAATGCTGGAGAACGGAGTTCACTTCGGTCACCAGACAAGAAAATGGAATCCGAAGTACCGTCCCTACATCTACACATCCAAGAACGGTGTGTACATCATCGACCTGGCAAAGACACAGGAACAGCTTGATGTAGCTTATGCTGCACTGAAAGAACTGACAGAAAACGGCGGAAAAGTGCTGTTTGTCGGTACAAAAAAGCAGGCTCAGGCTGCTGTTCTGGAAGAAGCACTCCGTTCCGGAAGCTTCTATGTAAACCAGAGATGGCTGGGCGGAACACTGACGAACTTCCGTACGATCCAGAAATCCATCAAGAAGCTTGTTGACATCGAAGAGATGGAAGCAAACGGTACACTGTCTGTTTACACAAAGAAAGAACAGAGCCAGATGCTCAAGAAGAAGGAACGTCTGGACAACTTCCTTGGCGGTATCAAGGAAATGAAGAAGCTCCCTGATGCAGTATTTGTTGTTGACCCTCTGGAAGAACACAATGCTGTTGCAGAAGCTAAGAAGCTGCACATTCCTGTATTTGCTCTGATCGACACAAATGCAGATCCGAACTCCGTAGACTACCCGATCCCTGCAAACGATGACGCAGTACGTTCCATCAAACTGATGGTCAGCGTAATTGCTGATGCTATCGTTGAAGCAAAGGGCGGTGTCCTGGAAACAGCTTATCAGGAAGAAGAAGCAGAAAATGATATCACAATGAAGGATGTCATGATCAACGTTGAACAGCAGGCTGCTGAATATGAAAGAAAGCGTCGTCAGAGATATGAAGAACGCCGTCAGCAGATGCAGAACCGCAGAGGCGGAAATTTCAACAACAACGGTGAACGCCGTGTCTTCAAGAAGAATGACAATCGTGCACCTCGTCAGGCTGCACCGGCTGCAGAAACAGCTGCTGCACCTGCAGAAGTAAAGAAGGAGGCTTAAATCATGGCTATTACAGCTGCACAGGTAAAAGAATTACGTGAACTGACCGGAGCAGGAATGATGGACTGCAAAAAGGCTCTTGTTGAATGCGAGGGTGATGTTAAGAAGGCTATCGACTGGCTCCGTGAAAAAGGTATTTCCAAAGCTGCCAAGAAAGAGGGCCGCACTGCTGCTGAAGGTCTCTCCAAGGTTGTCGTAAAAGGCAACAGAGCTGCTGTTGTTGAAATCAACTCCGAAACAGACTTCGTTGCTAAGAACGATAAGTTCCTGGCTCTGCTTGACGAAGCAGTCAACGCGATCCTTGACAGCAATGCCAAGACAGTTGATGAAGCTCTGGCACTGACAGTTGGCGAAGGAACACTGAATGATGCTGTTGTCAACGCTACAGCGATCATCGGTGAAAAGATCAAGCTGCGCCGTTTCGAAATCGTTGAAAAGAATGATGACGAGATCTTCGGAACTTACATGCATAACGGCGGTCAGATCTCTGCTCTGACAGTTGTTAAGGGAACACAGGATGCTCAGATTGCCAAGAACATGGCAATGCAGGTTGCTTCCATGACACCGACATATGTATCCCGCAAGGATATGCCGGCTGACATCGTTGAACATGAGCGTCAGATCCAGACAGAACTGGTCAACAATGACGAAACACTGGCTAACAAGCCTGAAAAGGTCAAGGCTGGTATCGTTGAAGGCCGTCTGTCCAAGTCTCTCCAGGAAATGTGCCTGGTTGATCAGATCTTCTTCCTGAATCAGGATCAGAAGTGCGGACAGTACCTCAAGGAAAACGGTGCTGAAGTAGTTAAATTCGTACGCTACAAGGTTGGTGAAGGAATCGAAAAGAGAGTTGATGACTTCGCTGCTGAAGTAGCTGCAATGGCTAAGTAATCATCATTTACCGAAAACGGAACCTCAGGCATGCCTGAGGTTTTCTTCTGCTTCAGTCTCAGATTACATATAATGCATATCAGAAAAAAATATTTATAATAACATCTATAGGATAAGGAGAGAAATTATGAAGTCAACAAAGTTACTGATCAGCGCACTTTTGTGCCTTGGATTAGCAGGCTGCGGTTCAAGCAGTTCTTCAACTGAACCGAAAGGTCCTACAGGTGAATATTCCGGAACAGCAGTGGGATTCGGAGGAGACGTAAAGGTTACATTGACGCTCGACAACGGAACCATCACAGAAGCTGTCATCGAAGGTGAACAGGAAACACCTGATGTCGGTCAGGCAGCATTCGAACAGCTTGCAGGACAGCTCAAAGAAGCTAACTCAGCTGAGATCGACGGCGTATCAGGCGCAACATTTACATCAAACGCTGTTAAAGAAGCTGCAGCTGCTGCGCTTGATTCAGCAAAATAACGATAAAAACGGCCCAGGCCGTTTTCTTTAGTCTTCTTTTCTGACAGCTGCTCTGATCCTGAACCGGAACAGCGTCTGTTCATTCTTGATCTGTACCCGCAGAAGGTATCCGGTGGTATCGCTGATAAATACGTATCTGTTTTCTTTCGCATAATCCATGAGCGGTTTCAGCATCATCAGATTCATCTGGTCAAGTCTTGATAAAGTGATGACCTGACAGAGACATTTTTCTTTCGGGATGACTACATAATCATTCGTCGGCATCGGAATATGATTTTCGTTGATAACATGCATGTACGTACCAATGCCTGCTTTGATCGGTATGATACGGTCTGTGCACTGTCCGTTCAGGATCTCTTTTGAGATCAGCAGGGTAGGACTTGTGTAAGCATAAATGTCAGGATAAAGTTCAATGGAAGATCTGATATGATCGGAATCATAGAGACCGTAGTAATCAATTTTCTCATCGATCGGATCCAGCAGATAAATATTCTGACCGTTTTCACCAACCTGCAGGATATGACGTTTCTCAAACTCAAGAAGTCTCAGTTCCAGCTCCATCTGAGCCATTTGCTTGCGCAGTTCAGACTGCTCTTCATCGATGATTGAGATCAGTTCGTTTTCGTCATCAGTCAAATAGTAGCGGCTGATCATATCCATGCCTATGCTGAAACTGCGGAGCTTCCGCAGATGGATCAGCGTGATGTAGTCTTCAAGATTGTAGCTATAATAACCGTTTTGTCCCTGCACCGGTTTCAGCAGTCCTTTGACTCTGTAGGAACGAATCGTTTCTGCATTGATCCCTGTCAGCAGAGATAAATATTTAATGTTCATAAACCGCCCCCGTGCTAGTGATTTGTATTGACCCTGTATCAAGTACAGGGTTTTTAATTATAATACATAATTGTCAAAACTTTGACAATTCATAGGAGGAAAGGAAATGAAGAAATCACTCAAACTGCTTTCTGCTGTCCTGCTCTCCGCTTCTATGGCAGCCTGCTCTTCACAGAGCAATGAACCTGCCCAGGAAGAAGCCGGAAAGTACACAGCAGGAACGTATTCTGCAACTGCTGAAGGTTTTGGCGGCCCCGTAACAGTTACAGTCACAACTGACAAAAATGCTGTTACAGATGTCAAGATCGAAGGCGAAAAAGAAACTCCTACAGTTGGCGGTGCTGCTCTTGAAGAACTGACAAAACAGGTTCTTGAAGCAGGTTCCGGTGAGATCGACGGAGTTTCCGGTGCTACTTTAACATCCAATGCTGTTAAAGAAGCTGCAGCTTCTGCACTGGCACAGGCTGAAGGAAAGACTGAAGAAACATCAGCTGAAGTCAAGGCAGGCACATATACAGGCAAGGGCGAAGGCTACAACGGACCTGTTGAAGTATCTGCTACGATCGATGAAAACGGCAAGCTGACAGGACTGGAAGTTACATCCAGCGGTGAAACAGATCATGTCGGTACAGTCGCATTCGACATCATGATCCCTCAGATGCTTGAAGCTGGCGGTTCCGGTGTTGACAATGTCTCCGGTGCTACTTTCTCAAGCAGAGCTCTGAAGGAAGCTGTAAATGCAGCTGCTGCTGAAGCAGGCGTCAATGCTTCTGAATTCTCCAAGGCAGTTGCTGCTCCGGCTGCAGGCGAACCTGTTGAAGGAACATGGGATGTTGTAGTTGTCGGTGCAGGCGGTGCCGGTATCGCTGCTGCAGCTCAGGCTGCTCAGAACGGAGAAACAGTTCTGGTAATCGAACAGAATGCTGAAGTAGGCGGAAACACGCTGGTTTCCGGCGGACAGTATCAGTCTGTTATGCCGTATCTTGTCTGGGATCCGGAAGATCCCGACGCAGAGACCGGTACAGGTTTTGACGGTGTGGAATACAACAAGGTCAAATCCGTACAGGGCTGCATCGACGAACTGAAGATGATCCTTGACTGGAACGAGGATGAGTTCGATGCGGACTATTATCTGGACAATGAATTTGTCGCCGGCGATGC
>DMBB01000138.1:1901-4873 GCA_003446295.1 Erysipelotrichaceae bacterium | reverse complement strand
TGCGGTCCCCGCGACACACTGCTTGTCGGACTGGCAAAACGGTTTCACAGCGTGCCGATCGGTACAGTGAGCATCTTTCTTCTCAGCCTGGCAACTCTGACCGGGTGGCTGCTGGGCGGTCCGGTCGGCATGGGTACGCTGATCTGTGCGTTCTGCGCAGGTCCGATCATGCAGGTCATATTCACTATGGTCCGCTTCGATGCGGCACATGTGCACCATCAGAACCTGAAGGAATCGCTCGGCGTGATCCTGCACTGAGAAGTACATAAGAAAACACCGTCGCTCTGACGGTGTTTTGCATGAGTCTATGATTTGTTTACGATATCGGATACCATATCAGAGAGATCTTCTGCAGGGTCTGTTTCTTGAGCCTCTGTTTTTCTGCCGGCGAATGTGACTGTCACATCCGGGTCACATGCCTGTCCTGTTAGCACGCTGTGCGGGATCAGGTTCAGCCAGTTATGCGCTTCAGCATCTGCCTGCATCAGCTTTTCTGTGATAATTTACCGTTATTCTTAACAAAATAGTACGATTACAAACATTGTTTTGGGCAATATGAAATAATGAGATCAGATAAAGCTGAACGTGCATATCATTTCTGTTCTCCGGCAGTTCCGGAGAACACACACATACATCATTGTTTTGGAGGAACTTATGAAGAAACTGAAGGTAGTGACCATCGGCGGGGGAAGCAGCTATACCCCTGAACTCGTAGAAGGATTCATCAAACGGTATGAGCAGTTCCCGTTGACGGAACTGTGGCTTGTCGATGTTGAGGCAGGCAGGGAAAAGCTTGATATTATTACGGGATTAACGAAGCGGATGTTCCATAAGGCCGGTCTGGATGTGGCAGTGCATCAGACACTGGACCGCAGAACGGCATTGAAGGACGCGGACTTTGTAACGACACAGTTCCGTGTGGGAGGACTGGACGCCAGGGACAAGGATGAACGGATCCCGATCAAATATGACGTGATCGGTCAGGAAACAAACGGTCCCGGGGGAATGTTCAAAGCACTTAGAACGATCCCGGTCATATTCGATATCATTCATGACTGTGAAGAGCTGTGTCCGGATGCCTGGATCATTTCCTTTACCAATCCCAGCGGGATCAATGCGGAAGCAGTCTTCCGCCATACAGGATGGAAGAAGTTCATCGGTCTGTGCAACGGGCCGGTGAATATGATCAAGCATATCCGGGAATACCTGGAGCTGAGTGAAACAGATGTACTGGAAACAAAGTTCGGCGGACTCAACCACATGGTATTTGCGCTGGATGTGAAGGTGAACGGGGAAGACAGAAACAGCGAACTGATCGAAAAGATCATAGCCAGAAAGCACAGTGATGCGCTGAAGAATATTACAAACATTCCCTGGTCAGAGCATTTCCTGAGAGGCATGGGGTATTACGGCATTGATTACTGCCGTTACTACTATATGAAGCCGGAGATGCTGGAACACCTCAAACAGGACGCTGCAGAAGGAAGGAACCGTGCAAGAGTTGTCAAGGAAGTTGAAAAGGAGCTGTTCCGCAAATACAGCGATCCGGAATTATGCGAGAAACCGAAAGAGCTGGAACTCAGAGGCGGTGCACTATACTCGGATGCCGCATGCAATCTGATCTGCTCGATCTACAACGATACCGGAGATGTACAGGTCGTGGATACGCGCAACAACGGTGCCATTTCCGACCTGCCGGATGATGTTGCTGTAGAAGTAAGCTGTGTGATCACAAAGGACGGACCGGTACCGCTCCAGGTCGGAGCGCTGCCGCTGCAGGCTGCCGGACTGATCCACCAGCTGAAGGCATTTGAGATCCTGACGACCAATGTCGCGCTCAGCGGGAATTATGATGACGCGCTTCTGGCTATGACGGTCAATCCGCTTGTCCAGTCAGAATACAAAGCAAAGCAGATCCTCGATGAAATGCTGGAGGCACATAAGGAATTCCTGCCTCAGTTCTTCCGGTGAGTTATGAAGAAGCTGGATATTCTGATGTTTATTTCCGACCATTTCCGCAGCGATGCGCTGTCGGTAAACGGAAATCAGGCAGTTCAGACAAAGCATATCGATGCTGTCGCACTGAATGACGGCATTTCCATCGACAACGCGTTCTGCCAGAATCCTGTCTGTGTTCCAAGCAGGTGCAGCTTCCTGAGCGGCAGATATCCGCATACAGGCGGATTCCGCACCATGCACCATCTGCATGGACCGGATGATCTGAACCTGCTCAGGGAACTGAAGAAGCAGGGATATCATATTTACTTCGGCGGAAAGAACGATGTATTCCGCGAGGATGTACCGCTGTCTGAATACTGTGATTACCGCAGTGACGCCTACAAGGAAATGGGCACAAAGGCAGCCGGAAAGCCGCTGCCTGAGGGCTATACGCCGATCCTGGATCAGTTCACACAGGAACAGGCTGCAGAGGCGACTGCCATCAAGGAAGCCTCACGGAAAGACCCTGACAGCAGATATTACTATGCGATCTATCAGGGAGAGGTATCCCATGACAATCCGCTTGCGGCAGGAAGCCTCGGGGCGGAAGACGTACAGATCGCTGACGCAGTGAATTACCTGAGAAACTATCATGGAGAGGCGCCGCTCTGCATGTATCTGTCCCTGGTATGTCCGCATCCCTGGTATGCGGCATTCCCGGAAGACTATGAGCGGGTGTGTGACGCATATGTCAGACCGGCGATCCGTCTGACTGATGAGCAGAGGGCACGGAAAGCTTCTATCCTGGAAGGGATCCGTAAGAATCACCGTCTGTATCAGTGGAGCGATGAAGAACTGTTTTCTCTGAAGAAGACGTATCACGCGATGATCGGACATGTAGATGAGAACTTCGGCAGGGTCATGAACGCCTTAAAGGAGACACAGCGTTATGATGACTCCCTGATCTTCATGTACTCCGATCATGGCGACTATGCCGGGGATTATGAGATCACCGAGATCAACCAGAATACATT
>DMBB01000138.1:629-1773 GCA_003446295.1 Erysipelotrichaceae bacterium | reverse complement strand
GAGAAGAGCACTTGCTGAACTGCTGGACATTCCGGCAACGGTCGCTGAGATCGCAGGCTTTGAACTGTCTGAAGATGAATTCGGCAAGTCACTTGTCCATCTGTTTGCCAGTGATGAAGAACACCGTGAGACCGTGCTTTGCGAAGGCGGCAGAAGACAAAGCGAGAAGCAGTGCGAGGATGACAATCATTCACCTGATACTCTCTGGTGGGCAAGGACGAGCGTGCAGACAAGGATCCCCGAACATACCAAAGCAGTCATGCTGAGAGACCATGACTATAAATATGTCTTCCGGTATTACGAATCAGATGAA
The DNA here is from genome assembly GCA_003446295.1 of Erysipelotrichaceae bacterium. The sequence goes on along the minus strand of DMBB01000138.1, from coordinate 1,460 downwards.
CTGTATGACCTGAAACAGGATCCTGAGGAACGTCAGAACCTGGCAGAAGATCCGGAATATGCCGGCATCATCCAGCATATGAAGAACATCCTGCTGGAACGGATGATCGAAACATGCGATGTCGTTCCAAGGACCATTGATAAACGTATATAACGAATGATAACGGTACGGCAGTGCCGTTATTTTTCGGAATATGACGGGAGTCGTATATAATGGAGCATGGAGGAAAATTATGGCACTTGAGAAATTTCTGAAAGAACGCATCACGGATGCCGAAGTCCTTGTAAAGGAACTGAGGAAAACATTTGCGTATGTATCCGTGCTTGGTTCTGTTTCTAAAACAAAACGGATCATTTCATCGACCCGTATGAGCTCAGCCGATGATATCGATGATGAGTGCGGATTTGTCATCAGAATGTTTGACGGATCGCATTACAGCGAGTATTCGACAGATGAGATCCGGGGACTGGATCCTGAACAGGTCATCGCATCTGTCAGGCTTCCGGAAATGAAGCAGCCTTTTGTCAAGGCACCGCTGCTGGAGGAAGAGGAACTTGTACAGTCCTTTGTCCGTGAGGACGAACATCCGATGAGCGATGAAGCGATCATGGAACAGCTGAAGGCGATCCGCACATACTGTGAACAGAAGGATGCGCGCATCATCAATGCGCAGGCGACATACCGCAAGCGTTCCGTATCCAAGATCTTCGTATCCGAGAAGAAGGTGCTGGATCAGCACTATGAATGGATCAACGCGATGCTGCTGCTGTCAGCCAGAGAGGGAGAAGTCATTCAGCAGCACTACACTGTGGAAGGTGAAGCAGACAGCCG
>DMBB01000138.1:0-563 GCA_003446295.1 Erysipelotrichaceae bacterium | reverse complement strand
AAGGCACTGGATGAGCTGGATCAGCGAAAGGACGCAGAAGCAGATCTGGTACTGCGCATGCTGAAAGCATCACCCGTGGAACCGGGTGTGTATGACGTCATTACCGACCCTACGATCAGCGGTCTGATCTGCCATGAGGCATTCGGACACGGTGTTGAGCAGGATATGGTCGTCAAGCACAGAGCGAAGTCAGCCAACTACGTCAATAAGCAGGTCGGCAGTACAAAGCTGAATATGCATGACGGGGCTGGGGCAGTGCTTTCTGCCGCATCCTATTTCTTCGATGATGACGGTGTCCTGGCACAAGATACGCACATCATTGAAGACGGTATTCTGAGACGCGGCATCAGCGATGCGCTGTCTGCGCTGGAGCTTGGACAGAAGCCGAGCGGAAACGGCAGACGTGAATCATACCGCCGCAAATCCTATTCCCGTATGACGAATACATTCTTCTCACCGGGAACAGACAAGGTGGAAGATATGTTCCGTTCCATCAAGCACGGTTATTATCTGTGCAATACGAACAACGGCATGGAGGATCCCAAGAACTGGCAGATCCAGTG
>DMBB01000217.1 GCA_003446295.1 Erysipelotrichaceae bacterium | reverse complement strand
CAGTGCTCTGGCACAGCGTATCAGCCGCTTCCGCAGCAGCTGGCTGAATCTCAGCAAATTTAATGATTTTACAGACTTCATCAAAAAAACTGTATATTTGACAAAAGAAGCAGAGATCAAAGAATTTTTCGACCTGTTTGATTTCAACCAGAATGCAGAACTGCATTCCGTTCTGGAAAACATTATGTCACAGCTCAGTTCCATGAACAGCAGGATCGAGAGTCTGGACACGGAAAAACAGATTCAGGAAACAGAGCATACAGAACTCTTCACAGAGAATCATCCGGATGTTGCTGAAAACATGCCGTACCTGCCTTCTCTGTTCTCCTACATTTCCGGCCACCTCACAAACGCACAGGCGGACGAGATCTTTGCAAATTCGTTCGTACTGGCTGATGAATCGGTATGGCTGAATGATCAGCTGCAGAGCTATCTGTCATACAGCCTTGTCCCGCAGCTGAAGCGTTCCAATGCAAAAATGGCAGCCGACTGGGTAACGCGTGCCAGAGTCAAGCAGATCCTGGCAGATCAGACAGATCCGAAATATGAAACAGCCAAGACAGCTGACAACACCATATCCTACCTGCATTCGGTCGGTTCCATGATTTACGGACCTGTACAGAAGAATACCGTATGCAATGCGGAAGACAACCTGATCCATCTGGCACAGAAAAACATGGACAAGCGCTTCGTAATTCTGACTCAGAACAAGGCATTCACTGAGCGGCTGGCAGCCCAGGATCTGCCAAACGTTCTGCCGCTGATGATCGTTTCCAACGAACTGTCCGTTCGTATCTGTGCGAGAAGCCGGGTGATCCAGTTCGCAAGATACGGTTCTGACTCCTTTGACGACGATTCGGATGAGGAAACAGACCCGTCTGAGCCGAAACCAGAAGCACCAGTGCGGCGGTTCATTCCGGCTGCACCTGTCCCGGTAACGTCTGAATTCAAGAAGGAGACCGGGATCCTGCTCCCCGTGGAAAAACTGCCTTCCCTGAACGATACCGTTCTGACTGCCGGAAAAGAGCCGGTCAGGCTGATGGAAAAACTGGGTACAGGCGGGGAAGGAACAGTCTACCGTACGGACCGGGAAGGCATGGCTGCCAAGATCTATCACGAAGGTATGCTGACGGAAACACGTCGGGATAAGCTGATCCTGATGACAGCGCATCACCCGCGTATCAGACAGCTGTGCTGGCCGGAAGAAGTTCTCTTTACTGAGAACGGTGAATTTGTCGGGTTCCTGATGCCTGCTGTCAGTTCTGATTACATGGACCTGTCGCATTCCGTTCTGCAGATGGCAAAGGAATCCGTCAGAAACGGCATGATGAAAGACTGGGACAGACTGTCCCTGGTCAGACTGTGCAGGCAGATCGTCTATGTATTTATAAAAATGCATGAAAAAGGCATCCTGATGGGTGATGTCAATCCGAACAATATCATGATCGATGTTTCCGAAGCAGACCGCCCGGGCATCATTGTTGTCGACTGCGACAGTATGCAGTTCGGCGGATACCCCTGCCCTGTCGGCATGAAGGCTTATACAAGTCCGGAAATATATAAACGGCAGAATACCGATAACCCGCATTATGGAGAATTCCTGCGCGAGGAGAGTGATGAGCTGTATGCAGTCGCATCACTGCTGTTCCATATCCTGATGCTCAATGGTTCGCCATACGAAGGCAAAGGCATGGAAAGCATTGATGATGCGATCAGGAACTATAACTTCTCATACCGTGTGAACAACAGTGATATCGCGCAGAATGTCAGCGGGAAAGATACGCCTGACGGTTCTTACCGTATGGTATGGAACAATACATACTACAAACTGAAGGACCTGTTCGCACAGGTGTTTACAGGGAAAGGTTCAGCTCCGCTGCCGGAATGGTTCGATGCACTGAAAGAATACAGCAGAGAGATCCTGAACGGTAACTGGACGCGGGAAGTGATCCCCAACAGATACTGGGATACGCAGGATCATAAATACAACACGGATATTACGTGTGAATGGTGCGGCGCCGCATCCAACATGCCGAATAACCGGTATGAACGGTTTAAGCAGATCCGCAGGCCATTGCTGTGCCCTGCCTGCAATACGATCCTCAACAGTATGAAATACCGTCCGGTCACACCGGAGCTTGATGCTGAGATCCCGCGTACATTTACATGCAAGGTCTGCAGCAAACCTTATACGCTGGATAATTACTATGACGCGTACCTGACTGATATCGGAACAGCTGACCACGACAGGATCTGTTCAGACTGCCTGAAAAAGACACATGTGCTGAAGTGCAGCTACTGCGGCAAAAATGTGCCGCTGAAAGTCAAGGATTATCTGAGAAACAGGAACAAGCAGAACTACCTCTGCAGTGACTGCAGAAAAGAGGTCACTCTGACATGTTCCGGATGCGGAAAACAATTCCAGGATATATTCCGTTATAAGGATGTACGCGACAAAAAGGGAAAAGGCTATTTCTGCCAGGAATGCCGCAATAATTGGAGGAAGTCATAATGGCCGGTTTAAAGTCAATTTTGGAAAAAGATATCGTTTCGACCAACGCACCCCAGCTGATGATATGCATCCTGATCGATGCGTCATATTCCATGATGGAAGACGGACGTATGAAAATGGTCAATGACGGGATCAGGGCTTTCCTGAAAAGCGGCCGTGAGGATATCTATGCCCGTGACAGTCTTGATGTCTGCTTTATTACATTCGGAGGAGACGGACCTGAGATCATTCAGCGTTTTGCCAATGTACAGAAAGTTGAGTTCAATGACATCGTACCGCATGGCGGCACACCCTTGAAAACCGCTGTTGAATTTGCGGTCAATGAGATCGGAATGCGCCGTAATTTCTGGCGCAATGTCGGTGTCAGCGTCTATCATCCATGGCTGATTATTCTGAGTGACGGAAAATCAGATGAGGATGTATCAGGACCTGCCAAAGCCATTCAGAAGATGTACCGGGATCATAAGCTCAAAGGAAAATGCATCGGTGTCGGAGACGGAAGTGAAACAGAAGACCTGAAGAAGCTGGCACCTGAAGGACATGTTGAAACGATGAAAGCACTGGAGATCACCAATTTCTTTACGATGCTGTCAAGGTCTGCAGCCGCCATGAGCTTGTCCGCGCCTGATGCCGAGGACGATGCATATGAGATCCGTATCTGACATGAAAGCAGTCTGTGCGTTTACTGTCGGTGAACAGCATATATTCCTTGGAACAGAATGCCAGGATTATGCCATGACTGTCAGAGAGGATGATGTTCTCTGTGCACTGCTGGCGGACGGAGCAGGTTCTGTTGAACATTCAGAGATCGCCGCCAGAGCTGCGGTGGAAGCCTTGTGTGCTGATTTCATGAAACAGCCGGAAATCTGGCTGTCCATGGAGGACAGCCTGCTGAAGCAGCATATCATCTCTCTCAGCACCGAAGCGGCTGACAATGCGCAGCCCGGCATGAAACCAGACTGTACCCTGCTCATGTACGGTCAATCCGGTCAAAGATCCATCCTGATCCACACAGGCGACGGTGCTGCGATCGGCTGCGGTGATCGTGCAGTCCTGCTCAGCAGCCCTGAAAACGGTGCTGAAGCACATCTGACCTATTTCCTGTCAGGACCGGATACCCCATCCCATATCCGGATCATGCACGATCCGGATGAAAGTCTGGATACGATCATCCTGACCAGTGACGGCGCTGAACGGATGCTGTACGATCAGATTACCGGGATCCCGGCAAATGCACCGATGATCATGGCAGAATGGATCCGCACCAGTGATGAGGAAACAGTCACTGAAAAACTGCAGGAAACAATGGAAACATTGTTCCGCAG
>DMBB01000258.1 GCA_003446295.1 Erysipelotrichaceae bacterium | reverse complement strand
TTTACGGAGATCCCCGGCTGGCAGCATGTCGGCAATACCGAATGGCAGAAACAGGCAGTGAAAAATACCGAGGAAATGGTGAAGGAATACAGGAATCATCCTTCCATTATCCTCTGGGGTGTTCGCATCAATGAGTCACAGGACTTTGATGATCTGTATTTCCGTACAAACGGCATTGCCCATTCCCTGGATCCGTATCGTCCGACATCCGGCGTCAGGTATCTGGAGAAGAGTTCCCTGCTGGAAGATGTCTATGCATTCAATGATTTCTCACATGACGGAACAACACCCGGTGCCAAACCGAAGAAAGCTGTTACGCCTGATATGAAGAAGCCGATGCTGATCAGTGAGGCAAACGGACATATGTTCCCGACCAAGTCATACGATCCTTGGATGAAGCGTCAGGAACATGCGCTGAGACATGCCAGAGTACTGGATGCCGCAATGGCTGATGGCCAGCATGCAGGATGCTTCCAGTGGTGCATGTTCGATTATCCGACACACCAGGACTTCGGAAGCGGCGACAGGATCTGCTACCACGGTGTCATGGATGCCTTCCGCAACCCGAAGACAGCCGCTGCGCTCTATGCTTCGCAGAGTGATGACAGACCTGTGATCACTGTCGGATCATCGATGGATATCGGTGACTATCCGGGCGGCAATATCGGTGAGGTATATGTATTCACCAATGCGGATAAAGTCGTCCTATATAAGAATGATGATTATGTAGCGGAATTCACGCCGAAGCAGTGGAAAGCACTGCCCCACGGGCCGGTGCTGATCGATGATACGATCGGTGATCTGCTCAGATCCAAAGAGGGATATGATGAGAAAAAGGCAGCGATCATCAGCGAATGCCTGAACGCTGCAGGCAAATACGGCATGAGCAATCTGCCTGTCAAATATCAGGCGAAACTTGCCTGGTGCATGATGCATTACGGACTGAAGTTCTCGGACGGCTATGACCTGTACGGAAAGTATGTCGGCAACTGGGGCGGCAAATCCGTGGAATGGAGATTTGATGCCGTCAAGGACGGAAAGGTCATTGCTTCAGTAACGAAATCACCGTCCTGCAGACTGCATCTGAATGCAGTCCCTTCACATACCGTGCTGAAGGAAAACGACACATATGATATGGCTGCGATCCGTATCAGGATCGAGGATGAGTACGGCAATACAGCATCCTATGCACAGATCCCTGTTACCATTGAAGTCCAGGGACCGATCGAGCTTGTCGGACCGTCTGTCGTCACGGCAGAGGGCGGCATGGCCGGTACGTATATCCGTACGACAGGACAATACGGAACAGCTTCCGTCACATTGAAAACAGAACAGACAGAACCGGTAACAGTTTCATTTGAGATCAGGGAGGATATATGAAATTCACTGGGAAACAGACAGCTGCCTATGGCATAGGCGCTGTCGGCAAAGACATGGTCTATGCTTTATCAGCATCTTATGTCATGTATTACTATCAGGATGTACTCGGACTTTCTGCAACATTCGTCGGCGCGATCCTGATGATCGCCAGAGTATTCGACGCTGCCAACGATCCCTTCATGGGCGTGATCGTTGCCAAAACCAACACCAAGTACGGCAAATTCCGTCCGTGGCTGTTCGGCGGAACAGTCCTGAACGCACTCGTGCTGTTCGCGCTGTTCTCCGTGCCGAAGGGCATGAGCGGACAGGGACTGATGATCTGGTTTGCGGTCGCATATATCCTGTGGGGCGTTACGTATACCATGATGGATATTCCTTACTGGTCAATGATCCCCGCAGTGACGGACAATGCACAGGATCGTGAGCATCTGTCAGTCGTCGGCAGAACATGCGCCGGCGTAGGCAATGCGCTGATCACGGTATTCACCGTCAAGGCTGTCGCAATGCTGGGAGCTGGTATCGAACGCACCGGCTTCCGTATGGTAGCTCTGATCGTAGCTGTTTTATTCGTACTGGCAGAAGCACTGCTGTGCTATGTCATTACGGAACCTTCGACTGAGAATCAGATGCAGACAACATCTGTCAGGGAAATGTTCAAATCACTGTTTGCGAATGATCAGGCTATGGTAACTGTCTTGACGATCATTCTGATCAACTCCGCGCTTTATATCACTTCGAATCTGATCATCTATTTCTTCAAATATGACGTCGGCGGCGTTTCATGGCAGGACAATTATACGCTGTTCAACATGGTAGGCGGCGCTTCCCAGATCCTGGGCATGATGGTTCTGTATCCGCTGCTCAGAAAATTCCTGGCGAATGAAAAGATCTTCCAGATCTGCCTGATCATGTCAATGACCGGCTACGCACTGATCCTGCTGGCCTGCGTCACTGGACTTGCGCACAACATTATCGCGCTGTCTGTATGCGGTCTGTTCGTTTTCGTCGCCAACGGTATGCTGACGGTGCTGACGACAGTCTTCCTGTCATGCACGGTCGACTATGGTGAACTGCAGACAGGACGCCGTGAGGAATCCGTGATCTTCTCCATGCAGACATTCGTTGTCAAGCTTGCAAGCGGTCTGGCAGTATTCATTACCGGTCTGGGACTGGATCTGATCGGTCTGTCCGGAAACAATTCCACAGACGGCACGATCGTGCAGCAGACACAGGGAACGATCTTCGGACTGCGCATGCTGATGACAATCCTGCCGGTTCTGGGACTGGCATGTGCGCTGGTCGTATTCCGCAAGAATTTTAAGCTGACGGATGAAAGAGCACTTGAGATCTCAGAAGAACTGAAAGCCAGGAGAGCAGGCCAAGAGGTTGCTGAATGACATTAACCTGGCATGTAAACGGAATCAGCAGCAGCTCAGACCGTTTTACCGCAAACGGAATGATCGAAACGCTCGAAGGTGCGGTACATGCTGTTGTTGATGTGGACAATATTTCAATGACGGATGTCAGGGCTGAAATGCCCCTGACATGTGATGAAGATGAACGGATCTTCATGAACGGGTATCAGACATGGACATACTCTCCTGAATACAGCAGACACAGCAGTATCAGAGGAATCAACGGTCTTCCAAAAAGGATCGTTGATCAGTTCGCACTCGAC
>DMBB01000365.1:3096-3779 GCA_003446295.1 Erysipelotrichaceae bacterium | reverse complement strand
GAGCAGTCCTGAACGGACTGATGCACGCCGGGAGCGAGTATGTCATGTTTCTGGATGCGGATGACTGGTATGACAATGAAATGATCAGGATCCTGTATCAGTCAGCTGTCTTTCACCAGGCTGACGGGGTGATGGGAGGCTACCAGAAGGTCAGCGCGAACGGCGTGATGCTGGAACGGCCGCTGACGACAGCTGAAGCAGTCTATGAAAAAGAGGATATCGAACAGCAGATCCTGAAGCCGTTCTATGAAACAGAAGCAGACATCTACCGCAGATGGAGCGCTCCCCGCTGGGATAAGATCTACCGCACATCCGTCCTGAAAAAAGCATTTGAAGATGTTGATCTCACGATGTCGTTGGGCGAGGATCTGGCAATGAATCTCAGCTTTCTGCACTACGCATCCAGAGTCGTCACTTTGAAAGACTGCTGGCTGTACAACTACCGTGTGCTTGATCAGTCCGCTGCCCATGGCTACAGCGAAGCGCTGGAAAAAAAGAACCAGAGCCTGGCGATCAATATTGATGTACTGGCTGTGAAACAGGGCTACACATTTGCCGCAAGACCGCTGATGGAGGACAACAATACGCTTGGCCTGCTGTTTGACCTGTCACAGACACGCGGACTCTCATGGCGCCAGAAGACAGGGATCACAAAACGACTGATCGGCAGGCTGCACAATAAA
>DMBB01000365.1:0-3033 GCA_003446295.1 Erysipelotrichaceae bacterium | reverse complement strand
GAAAGGCAGCGAAGGTACTGCTGTACCGGGATTTCCCCGGCAAAGCCGTTCTGCAGAAGCTCTACCGCAGGATTCGCGACCGCTGATCCATGCTATACTTTTAACAGATAAGGGATGATGCATTCAGTGAAAACAGCATTTGTAAATACAGTCTCAGGATACGGAAGCACGGGCAGGCTGATCGACCAGCTGTCCCGTATGGACGGTATCCAGGGGAAGATCTATTACGGAAGAAAAAAGAATCTGTCAGACATGGATTCCTATCGTATGACAGACTTTTTTGGTAATGTGAATCAGGCGCTTCAGACATTCCTGTTTGATAAACATGCTTTCTGCAACCGCAAGGAAACAGAACGCATGATCGAAGACCTCAAACAGTTCGCGCCTGATCTGATCCACCTGCATAACCTGCACGGCTACTATCTGGACGCTGAGGTGCTGTTTGAATACCTGCAGAGTGTTGATACGCCGGTCATATGGACACTGCATGACTGCTGGTCATTTACCGGTCATTGTTCGCACTATGAGGCAATCGGCTGTGATCAGTGGAAGACGCTGTGTCACGATTGTCCGCAGCTCGACCAGTATCCCATCACATTCAACGGGAAACATGTAGCGGAAAACTATGAACGGAAAAAGAAACTGTTCACTTCATTGGGGGACAGGCTTCATATCGCCGTGCCTTCACAATGGCTGGCAGATCAGGTTCGGGAATCATTCCTTGGAAATACGGACTGCACCGTTGTGGCCAACGGCATCAGTCTTGATACATTTCAGCCAAGACCTTCCGAATTCAAAAAGAAACATCACATTGAGAACCGGTTCCTTGTCACCGCATGCGCCAGCATCTGGACAAAGAAGAAAGGTCTGGACCAGCTGGTCGAACTGGCAAAGATGATGCCTGAGCGTTCCGTGCTCTGTGTGATCGGCGTGACAAAGTCACAGATCCGCCTGTTCCCGAAAACAGCCATCTGCATTGAACGCACTGACAACGCCATGCAGCTGGCGGAGATCTACACGGCATCGGATGTATTTGTCAATCCGACCCTGGAAGAAACATTCTCACTGGTCAATGTGGAATCACAGGCATGCGGATGTCCGGTGATCACGTACCGTTCCGGGGGAAGCGTCGAGATGATCACGGAAAAAACAGGCGTGATCATCAATAAGAACGATCTGGCAGGCATGCGTGATACGATCGGAAGAATGGCGTCAGGAGAACTCGTATTTTCCGCGGAAGACTGCATTGAAAACGCTTCGCATTATGCGCTGGCAAATATGTATGACGGATATCTGAAGCTCTATCACAGAGTATTGGGGGACGCAGAATGAAACGATTGAAAGTATGCTGGATCAGCAATATTCCTTCTCCGTATAAGACTGCAGTCATGAACCTGGTCGGTACAGAGACGGACCTGATCGCGCTGTATGAAAAACATGGTGAATCAGACCGTGAAGACAGCTGGTACGACCGTTCGTTCCATTCATTTACCGGGATCTATCTCACGAAACGGAATGCAAAGCGCATTATCAAAGACCAGGCAGAGCAGTGTGACTGTCTGATCAATTCGGATTATTCCAATCCGTATGCAATGTATGCTGTGGAATGTTTCCGCAGACAGAAGAAAACAGTATTCATGCAGGCAGACGGAGGTCTTGCCATGCCAAGAGGTCCTGTTGACTTCGTGATCTCACAGGTCATGAAACGCTGTGACAGATACATCAGCCCGGGCAGTGAGACGGATAAATACTATGCGTATTATCACATTCCTCAGGACAGGATCAGCCATTACCGCTTTGCCTGCATGAGCGCGGAAGAGATCAGACGCGCAGGCATGATGCGTGAACAGAAGGAACAGTACCGGCAGAAGCTTGGCTTTTCAAATCAGCATGTCCTGCTGTCTGTGGGACAGCAGATCCCGCGCAAAGGATATGACATCCTGGTGCAGGCAATGAACGGGATCACGGAGGATATCGGCGTTTATATCGTAGGCGGAGAACCGGAAGAACATGTTCTGCAGTATGTGAAGGACAATCACCTGGACAATATCCGGTTTATCCCGTTCCTGAACAAAGAACAGCTGGCAGAGTATTATGCGGCAGCAGACTGCTTCGTGCTTCCGACCAGATATGATATCTGGGGTCTTGTGATCAACGAAGCCATGGCGTATGGTCTGCCGGTCATATCAACTGACCGCTGCGTGGCTGCCGTACAGTTCAATGAGCAGTGCGGCAACGCCCTGATCGTACCGGCAGAGGATGTGACAAGTCTCAGAGAAGCGATCAAGGAACTGTATCATGACAGCGAGCGTTCAGAAAAACTGTCTGCCGCTTCACTTACAGGGATTCAGGACTGGAGCCTTGAAAACATGAAAGATGATCTGATTAAGATACTTTACGACCATGTTCGTACAGTATAATGATTCAAATGACCGGAGGGGAATATGAGAAAACTGAAAGTGATGACGATTCTCGGCACCAGACCCGAGATCATCCGTTTGAGCGAAGTGATCAAAGCATGCGACAGGTATTTTGATCATGTGCTGGTCCATACCGGACAGAATTACGATCCCAGACTGAATGATATTTTCTTCAAGGACCTGGATCTGAGACAGCCTGACTATTATCTGGAATGCGTCGGGAAAAACCTCGGAGAGACCATGGGCAATATCCTTGCGAAATCATATGACGTGCTTCTGAAGGAACAGCCGGATGCTGTGCTGGTGCTTGGCGACACAAACAGTGCACTTGCGGCGATCTGTGCAAAACGCCTGAAGATGCCGATCTTCCATATGGAAGCGGGCAACCGGTGCTGGGATTGGAATGTGTCGGAAATGATCAACCGCAAAGTGGTGGATGCGATCTCCGATATCAACCTGCCTTATACAGAGAACAGCAGAAGGTATCTGCTGTCCGAAGGCATCGACGGGAAAACAATCTTTGTGACAGGTTCCCCGATGACAGAGGTGATCCATAAGCACATGGACCAGATCCTTGCCAGCAATGTTCTGGAGGAACTGGGACTTGAGAAGG
>DMBB01000010.1 GCA_003446295.1 Erysipelotrichaceae bacterium | reverse complement strand
CTGATCAGAAACGTCTGACGTCAGCCTTGAACATGTGGGCAAGCATTTCCAGCTCATCTGCGACATCTTCATAGATGACGGCATAGTGCGGTTCCCAGCCCTCTTTGACCGCTTCATAGACCATTGACTCCGCAGATCCGTTCATCTCCAGAACTGTGGAAGTCCCGAAGAACTGCTTCGGTCTGTCGAGTGCCTTGCCGGAAGCGATGAAGAAGCGGAATGTGCCGTCAGGATTTCTGCCGATCCTGAATACCGTGGCATGTTCACTCTTTTCGCAGCCGAATTCCATGGTCGGTCCGATATGCCTGTTGCAGTGCTCACCGATGCAGGCACCTGTATCTTTTCTTGCAAGCGAGCATGCCGCAGTACCGCAGTGCCAGAATGTCAGCGTATTCTCTGCTTCATTCAGGGATACCGGATCTCCGAAGAAGACGGCTCTGCCGCTTAACTGCATGCCCATCCACATCGACAGTGCCCCGTACATATCCGCCTCACAGGCAGCTGCTACGCCCAGATCATTCAGCATGGCCAGTACCGAGCAGACAGGCGTTCCGAATGAGGTGAAGAAATCCGGCCAGCATCTGGACGCAACAGCTCCGATCCCGTTCTTCTTTACAAACACATCATATGCTTTGTAGATCCTGGCAAAGTCCAGTCTGTTCTTTTCCGGCGTATCCATCAGTCCGACCGTCCTGTTCAGCGCGTCCTGCAGGTATTCCCTGCATTCTTCATCTGTATAGGACTTTGCCAGATCGATCAGTTCTCTTGCCTCAATGGCATCCTGACGGACGCCGAACACTTCCAGCATGTCATTGTCCAGGGCACGTCCGAAGCCGAAGCCCTGAGGCGTATGTCCGATCGCGCATACCTTCAAAGACTGCATGGCGAAGCGTACACGTGCCGCATTGATCATCTTCTTCGCGGTCTCACGGACCTGCGGTTCTTCGGGACCGCCGTATACATATTCAAACGGTTCCTGCTTGAACTGGCGGATCGTATTGGCAGCGGAGAACGCACCGGTCAGGGCGTTGAGACGCAGCCTTCCTCCGTCGATCACAGGCTCCCGTAATGTCCATAACAGCAGCGGAACACTGCGGAAGCGGTGCATGACTTCCGAAGCATACGCCCCGTTGGCAAATGTCATATTCTGCAGAATGATCAGATCCGGTTCCAGCGTATTGAGATATGCGCTCAGCTGATCCGTGCTCAGGATCTTTTCCTCCGGAACGATGATGTCCTGGCAGTACTCCCTCAGCATTGCTATGGAAGCCTGAAACTGCTCCTCGGCAGTCGGCATATGGAATGTACCTACTCCCATCGGTACATAAACTGCCTGAAATGTTTTATGCATGGTTCCCTCCCTCAATATTTCAGTTCCTTGTTTTCTCCGAGCAGACCGGGATGTGCTCCCTGGTCCATCAGAGGCTTTCTTTCCGGATGGGACAGCACCCATTTGTTTTTCTGCAGCAGAAGACGTGCTTCCGGATCTTCACATGCATCACGCATCTGTTTTTCTTCATCGCTCAGCGGCGTATTGGTGCCCCTTGGCAGGACAACGATGTCCATAAAGCCTGCATCATTTGTACGGCACGGGGACAGGTGCAGCGTTGTTTCATACAGCTCGATCAGTGTTCCCGCAGGCACATAGAATACCTGCGCGTCATCCACGTGGATGGTGTTGTTCCGGATCTGCCAGACATGTGCCAGCACCAGCATGAAATCCGTCACAGCTCCGTTCAGCTCACTGCCTTTATGGTATTCAAAGCCGTTGTATGTCGTATTGCGTCCGTTGCAGTAACCTGCTTCGATCTCTCTGCCGCCATAACAGACGCTCTGCAGCTTTCTGAACACTTCCAGGCCTTCCAGAGCCGGATCAGAAGCAACATAGATGTTGCCTTGTTCCGGAACGGGTGTATTCTGCTTCATCCATTCATAGGCCTCATTCATGTCATATCCGCTGACGACTCTGCCGTATGACGCAAATGCAGGATCGAAGACACTGAGCACTTCGACATCATTGACTTCATTCAGCCGTTTCAGCATACCGTTCTCCCTTTGACGACTTTCACAGTTGCACAGAAGTCTTCATTTCCAAGTCCCTGTTCCATCGCTTCATCATAGACCTTTGCGGCGTTCTCTTCACCGGGCATTGCCGTTCCGGACTGCTTTGCCAGATCCAGGCAGATATGGACATCCTTATGCATGTTGGCAATGGAGAACGCTGTTGTGTAGTCCTGGGCAGCGATAACATTCTTTTTGGAATCCAGGTAGAAGTTCTGTCCGCCGCCATAGCTGATTGCTTTGGCAAAGGTGAGAATATCGATTCCGTTCTTCTCAGCCAGAACTGATGTTTCATTGACGCCGTTCTGGATCTGGGAGACCAGTGCGTTATGACAGATCTTCATGACCAGTCCCTTGCCGTTGTCTCCCATGCGGATGATGTTCTCTCCCATATAGGACAGTACCGGAAGCACCTTCTCATAGTCTTCCTGTTTGCCTCCGACATAGATGCCGAGCTTCCCTGCTTCAGCAGCAGGACGCGACTTGACGACAGGTGCGTCCAGGAAGGCTGCACCTGTACGGGAAACCTCTTCCGCGATACCGACGGATACAGCGGGATCGATCGTGCTCATGTCGATCCAGGTCTTTGACCCGTCCAGTACCGGCAGGATCTCTTCCTTGACTGCAAACACGTGCTCGCTCTTTGGAACCATCGTAATGATCAGATCTGCGTGCTCTGCTGTTTCCCTGCAGGAAGTGCAGGCAATGCCTCCGGCATTGGCAAGCGCCTCCGTTTTTTCTTTGACATGGTCAAATACAAATACCTGGTCATCATGTTTGCGGATAATGTTTTCACACATTGCCGAACCCATGATGCCTAATCCGATAAAACCGATTTTCATGATCTTCCTCTTTTCTGTTATGAACGGATCTCCTGCTGAAGCAGTCTGATCGTTTCTTCATCAAGCTGGGAATGCTGTTTGCGGTAGAAGACAGGGATCCTTCCCATCGGTGCTTCTACCAGATACGTTCCCTTTTTGTATTCCTTGCCTGTCGCAATATCCACCCAGACATCATTCGGGAAGACCACATGTCTGTCTGTTCTGCCCTGCTTGCGGACCGGTGCGACCAGCAGGTCTCTGCCAAGCATATATGCCTTGTCGTAATCATAGTTGCTGTCGTAATGGTAGAACAGCGGACGGATCATCGGGATGCCCTGCTGTGCTTCTGCTTCAAGCTTCAGCAGATACGGCTTCAGTGCGGCATGGATCCTGGACTGGCGTGCCAGATGTTCCAGCAGTTCCTCATCGCTGTCAAACTGGACATTTCTGGAAGGCTGGTTGCCTTCGTGAAGGCGGAACAGCGGGGAGAACGCATTCATCTCCTCCCAGCGCATCAGCAGCTCTTTGGACCTTGTCATGTGCATGATCGTGGTATAGCCTCCGGCATCCGAATGAACGATCGTCTGACCGCTCATGCCGAGCGACAGGCTTGCCGGTATGACGGAAGGAAGTCCGTCATCCTTTGACCAGTCGACATGCTGGTCGCCTGTCCACATGCATGCGGCATCCCTGACACTTCCGGTATTGCCGGCACGCATGAAGAAGAACACCTCATCCCTGACGCCGCATTCCTCAATGACTTCACGGTTCATCCTTGCCCAGATGGCAGGCCACTGATTGTGCAGTACTTTGGGGTCTCCCTCATACAGCACGCAGTCTACCGGCAGGTATTCACCGAAGTCAGCCATCCAGCCGGACATGCCGATGCCGATCATGTTCTTTCGGATCAGGTCTTTATACCACGCATATGCCTCGGGATTGGTAAAGTCGATCATTGCGGCAGGGAATGTCGTAATGGTGACCATGTAGTCCTCACCCTTTTTATTCTTGACGCAGTAGCCGTGCTCGCTGGCGTATTTGTACAGAGGTTTTTCAATTGCCATGAACGGATTGATATAGCCAAGGAAACGCACGCCCTTTTCATTCCATTCACGGATCTTGTTTTTCAGGTCCGGATACAGTTCCTGATCTGCTTCCCAGTTCCACATCACCTGATAGCCGAAGCCTGTTCTGCGGCAGCCGCACCAGTCCTGCGACCATACGCCGTTGACTTTGACGCCTGCCTCCAGTGCTTTGTTCAGCCGTTCATCAACCGCAGAACAGCCTTCCTGGATCGCCAGGATCACGCCGTCATACAGCCATTCGGGAAGCTTTCCGTAGGAGCCGAGCAGCCTGCTGAGCTTTTCGGAAACCTCCGGAAATGTTTTTCCTGATTCCATATGGAATACAGGACGTTCCTGCAGACGCAGGGACAGTCTTCTGTCCTGACGGAAGTCAAACTCCGCATATCCCGTTGTATCCGCGTGTAGATAATATTTCCGTGAGGAAACAAAGGTAGGCTGTGCATAATACGACTCATAAGCAGAGAACTGCAGATCCTTTTCCGGGTCATGCCCGATCACTTTGTCATGTACGATCTTGCGTGAGATCCTTCTTGTATTCTGATGCTCCGCAACAAAGATCCTGACGCGTTCCCCTTTCAGGTTAAACCTGGAATATGTTTCCCCGCAGCCGTAGAAATGTTCATTGATCCCGCATGGCAGACGCACCCACCAGCGGTTGATCTTTGCCGGATCCTCACGCATTGCACAATCGTATCTGCCGTCATGAACAGTGATATCCATGTGATAATCGCAATGTTCTTTTTCATCACGGAATGTCAGGACAAAGCCGTTTTCGGTCTTTTCATATCCGGTACGGACAAGGTCCCTTCTCCAGAGGACAAGCTTTCTGTAATGAAAGCTTCCTCTGCTCATACGGAAATGATTCGTACCGTAACCGATCGTCATTTCCATGTTTTTCAGCATATGTCTGATCAGTTCTTCCATGCACTTCACTCCTCACGTTTTTTCAATGTGATCTGATTTTCTTCCAGCAGTTTCAATGCGTCTTCCCATGTGCCTGCAGAACAGTTGGCACCGATCGCAGAAAGGACGGAATAAGACTGGGCACTGCCTACAGCAGCGGCAGAAGGAATGTCATAACCCTTCAGCCATGCACTGACAAAGCCTGCCAGGAACGCATCCCCGGCACCTGTCGTGTCCACAGGACGTTTCCGGTAAAGCGTCGGCATGGACCATGTCTCTTTGAAATCCGTGACCATGACGCCCTTCTCTCCCAGCTTGATCCCGAAGATCTTCAGCGGGAACTGTGAGAAGAATGCACAGATCTCCTGCGAGTCATTGCTGCCGACATAGCAGGATGCCTCCTGCATGCTGGGAATGACGATATCGCAGTTCTGCAGA
>DMBB01000224.1 GCA_003446295.1 Erysipelotrichaceae bacterium | reverse complement strand
CTGATCGATGTCGAGGACATTCAGGACTCCGCCGAAAAAGTACTGAGTGAAGCAGGCTATACGGATGTTGCCAAGGCATATATCCTGTACCGCAGACAGCGTGAAAATATCCGCAATATCCAGGCGACAACGCTTGATTATAAGAACCTTGTAGACAGCTACCTGCACGGCATGGAACATGACAGCAGTGAGCCTTCCTATTCCGTGGGCGGTCTGATCCTTTCCAATTCCGCTGCCATTACGTCAAACTACTGGCTCTATGAAGCATATGATGAAGAGATCTCGGCTGCTCATAAAGCAGGAGATATCCATATCCATGACCTGAACATGCTGGCGGGATTCAGTGCCGGATGGTCCATCAGGCTGCTGATACAGCAGGGACTGACCGGTGTTGCCAAACGTGTTTCCAGAGGTCCGGCAAGACATCTCAGCACGTTATGTTCCCAGATGGTGAACTTCCTGGGCATCATCCAGAATGAATGGGCAGGCGCCCAGTCATTCTCGGGCTTTGATACGTATCTTGCGCCTTATGTGAAGGAAGACAGGCTGTCCTATGAACAGGTCAAGCAGGCAGTGCAGTCATTCATTTATGAGATCAACACAGCGTCCAGATGGGGCACGCAGAAACCCTTCATCAGCCTGACCATGGACTGGACGGTACCGGATGACCTGAAGGATGAACATGCATGGATCGCCGCTGAACAGATGGATTTTACGTACGGGGAATGCCAGCAGGAAATGGACATGCTCAACCGGGCGTTCATTGAGGTCATGATGGAAGGGGACTATTCCTCCAACCGATTTGAATTCCCGATCCCGACCTATTCCCTGACGAATGCATTTGACTGGAGCGATACAGAGAACAACCGGCTGCTGTTTGAAATGGCATACCGGTACGGTATTCCGTATTTTGCCAACTACCGCCATCCGGAAAGAAGGAACGGCGATGTCAGGGAGATGATCTCTCTGAAGGAACCGGATTACGCAAAGCTGTACGATCAGGCTGGAGGCTATTGCGGAAGCGGCGAGCATACCGGATCGATCGGCGTCGTTACGATCAACCTGCCCAGACTCGCATACAGCTCCGCCAATGAACAGGAGTTTTTCAAGCGCCTGGACAAGATGATGGATATTGCCGCAAGGAGCCTCAAGGTCAAGCGGGATATCCTGAGCAGGTTCCTGGACGGGGGACTGTATCCTTACACAAGCAGGTACCTGGGATCATTTGACCGGCATTTCAGTACGATCGGTACGATCGGAGTCAATGAGATGTGTCTCAACGCAGGATGGATCGCCGAAGACCTGAGCGGGGAACGTGCCCAGGCATTTGCCGGCAGAGTGCTCCTTCATATGAGAGAACGGCTGAAGACCTACCAGAAGGAATATCACAGCCTCTACAGCCTGGCTGCTCCGCCTGCTGAAACAACTGCCCACAGTCTTGCCAAAGCGGACAAACAGCTGTATCCGGATATCATAACCGCCGGTCAGGATGGGGTGCCGTATTATACCAACAGTTCACAGCTTCCGGCCGGATACCGGGGCGACCTGTTCACGGCACTGGATATCCAGGCAGAACTGCAGTCATACTACAACGGAGCTTCTGTATTTGAAATCTACCCGGATGAAAGCTTTGATTCCTGGCAGGAGGCTGCTGTGCTGATCCGCAAGATCACGGAACACTACAGCCTGCCTTATCTGACGCTGACGCCTACCTATTCCGTCTGCAGGGATCATGGCTGGATCAGCGGTGAGGTGCATGCTTGTCCTGTCTGTTCAAAACAGACCGAAGTGTACAGCCGGATTGCCGGAAACTACCGGGAACTGAGCGAATGGAATGAAGGAAAGCTCCAGGAGTATCATGACCGCACAAAAAGAGATCAATGATGCGCAGAATGTAAAAATAGGAAACAAATCCTGAACTGTACAGAAATCTGTTTCCTGAATAACAACGTTATCCATAATGATCATGGCGGAGAGGTCCGCCATTTTTATCTGTTTTTGTCGCCCGGATCGTCGGCGGAAAGCTTTCCTTCCAGGAAGTGCTTCCGGCACAGGGCGATATATTCATCGTTGGCTCCCAGCATGACCTGCGCACCGGAACGGACGATGCCATGCTTGTTGTACCTGGCGTTGCATGTTGCCTTTTTGCCGCACCAGCAGACTGTCTTGACTTCCTTGATCTCATCTGCGATCGCAAGCAGACGCTCGCTGCCCTCAAACAGATTCAGCTGGAAGTCTGAACGAAGTCCGTAGCACAGTACCGGTACATTCAGGTCATCAACGATATGTGCAAGGAAATCGATCTGTTCACGCTTAGCAAACTGGATCTCATCTACGATGACCGCATCGTACTGCTTCAGTTCTTCATCGCTCATCTCACAGATCGCGTCCAGCAGGATGCATTCCTTCTGCAGACCGATCCTGGAACGGATGATGTTGACGCCGTCTCTTGTATCCGTGCTTGTCTTCGCAAGCAGTGCTTTCTGTCCGCGCTCCGTATAATTATATTCTGCCATCAGAGCGTTGGCTGTTTTGGAGGAGCCCATAGCCCCGTAATAGAAATACAACTTTGCCATACTTCATAACTCCTGTATATGCCTTCTATTATCAGCCTTCTTTTTTCAAAGAAAAGACTTTACAATTCCGTTCGTTCTGCTTGGCTGATCATTCTGTTCAGTGTATTGAGCACATGTTTTTTATCAGCGCACCATGCCGGTTCTATCAGCAACGACTTCGGTCCGTCTCCGGTCAGCCGGTGTATGACGATGTCCTGTGACAGGCACCTCAGGCATTTCACGATCAGACTGCAGTATTCTTCAAGAGACATGACGGGCCATGGCCTTTGCCGGAACTGCTCTGCCATAGCGGTACCTTTGAGGATCTGCAGCAGGTGCAGCTTCAAGCCATCAGGCTTCAGCCCATTTACATACCGCACGCTCTCCAGCATCATCTCTTCTGTTTCCAATGGCAGTCCCAGTATGAGATGGACGATCACTTCAATGCCTGCATCCTTCAGCTTATTGAAGCACTCTTCAAATTCCGCAGTGCGGTATCCTCTGTGAAAAGCCTCTGCTGTTTCATCATGCATCGTCTGCAGGCCAAGCTCCACCCAGACAGGCTTGATGGCATTGAGCTCTTTCAGCATTTGCAGGCATTCCTCATTGATGCAGTCAGGTCTGGTAGCGATATCCAGGATCACGATCTCTT
>DMBB01000033.1:3120-4906 GCA_003446295.1 Erysipelotrichaceae bacterium | reverse complement strand
ATCTGATCGCTAAGGGAACGGTTGATTACATCGGCTTCTCCTACTACATGTCCGGTACAGCAAGCGCTGATCCGACAACAGAAACAACGGAAGGCAACCAGGTACGCAACGGCAAGAACCCGTATCTGCAGGCTTCCAGATGGGGCTGGCAGATCGACCCGATGGGACTGCGTATTTCCCTCTGCCAGATGTATGAGAGATATCATATTCCTCTGATGGTCGTTGAGAATGGCCTGGGCGCACTGGATGTTGTTGAAGAAGACGGCAGTATCCACGATGATTACCGCATCAACTACATGAGAGATCATATCAAGCAGATGAAGGATGCGATCGAACTGGACGGCGTTGAACTCTGGGGCTATCAGCCTTGGGGCCATATTGATCTGGTTTCAGCCGGAACAGGCGAGATGAGAAAACGCTACGGTTTCATCTTCGTTGACAGATATGATGACGGTACAGGTGACTTCTCAAGAAGAAAGAAGGATTCCTTCTACTACATGCAGAAAGTCTACAAGTCCAACGGCGAAGATCTGGACTGATCACTTGAACCGCATAATCTGAACAGAAAAACAGCACATGGATCATTGAATGGTTCATGTGCTTTTTCAGCGGTATGCAGGTCGTCGCGAGTATAATAGGTTTGTACGGAACGGTGTGTTTGAATATGCTGACGATCATGATCACATGCAGAGGAGGATTTTCCTCCAGTTATATTTCTGCAGTGCTGAACAGACAAGTGAAAGAAAAGGGACTTGAAGAAAAAGCACGCTTTTTATATAAGCCCTATGACAAATATAAAGATGGTGAGACGATCGATGAGGCGGATGTCGTATTCCTTTCGACCCGTCTGCAGTATGTCTCGGGAAAATTAGCCGAGAAATATCCTGAGAAACCGTTTTATGTGATCCCGACCCGCATGTATGGTCTTGTCAATGCGGAGGATTATATTGAAGATGCGGAAGATGTGATCGCAGGCTTCAGGGAAACCGGGAAAAACCCTTACTGCTTTGAAGGAGAAGAACGTGCGATCAGGAATTACCGAATCGTTTCCCACAGGAAGTGGCTCGCAAAAAATCTGCAGCAGGAATCATAAAATGTCCGTTCATCCGGACATCTTTTCGTTTCTGTATTCAGCCATTTCACGCAGGCTGTCTCCTGTCAGACG
This sequence comes from Erysipelotrichaceae bacterium, assembly GCA_003446295.1. The sequence continues at coordinate 3,741 of DMBB01000033.1, read as the reverse complement.
GTATGTTGTCCAGTCACTTAACGGGACAGCATTTAGTGACAGATAGAAATCAATGCTTGGCTGATTCCAGTCCAGGCAGCACCATTCCAGTCTGCCGCATCTGCGTTCTACTGTGATCCTGGCCAGTTCTGACAATATGGCCTTCCCGTATCCTTTGCCGCGGTATTCCGGCAGTACAAACAGGTCTTCCAGATAGATGCCTGCTCTGCCGAGAAATGTTGAGAAGTTGTGAAAGAACAGTGCAAATCCGATCTCTTTGCCGTCCGCCACAGCAAACAGCACTTCAGCTTTTTGCTTTTCGAAGATCCATTCATTCAGCAATTCTTCTGTGGCAACCACTTCATTGCTCATTCGTTCATATTCAGCCAGCTGCCTGATGAAATACAGGATCGCCGGCACATCGTCTTTTACCGCAAAGCGGAATGTGAGTTCTGTCATAAATAAACCTGCCTTTTCGGAAATCATACTATATCAGAAGTTTCTCAGGTGAAATAAAGCACCTGAATATCATATAATACCGTGTATGCATGAACACAGTACTTCAATGACGTCCGGCAGACCGTTCGGACTGCTGATCCGCTTTGCGCTTCCTCTGATCATCGGAAGTGTTTTTCAGCAGCT
>DMBB01000033.1:0-2955 GCA_003446295.1 Erysipelotrichaceae bacterium | reverse complement strand
ATGATGCAGGGCTTCTCGATCGAAACAGCTACAGCATACGGCCAGGAAAACGAGAAGCGTCTTGTATCGGCAATCTGGCGTTCGGTCGTTCTGGCAGCGGTCATTTCTGCTGTCATGACAGCAGTCTCCCTGCTGCTGATGAAACCGGCGCTGAATCTGCTGAATACACCGGCAGATATCATGGACGGTGCGCTGACATATCTCGGTATTCTTTATACAGGCTGCGTTATCATCACGGCATACCAGCTGGCTGCAGCTTTGCTGAGGAGTTTCGGTGATTCCCGGACACCCCTGTATGCTATGACGGCCGCATCCCTGATCAATATCGGACTGGATCTGCTGTTTGTATACCGGTTCCATATGGGGATCGGCGGGGCAGCCTGGGCAACAGTGATCGCACAGGGTGCAGCTGCTTTGATCTGTATTGCGAAACTGAGGAACCAGATCAGCCTGCCGCTGCGGATGGAATTCAGAATGGAAACGGCAGTGCGCCTGGTCAGACTGGGTCTGCCGCTGGCATTTCAGGTAGTCATCATTGCGGCGGGAGGACTTGCCCTGCAGAATGCCGTGAATCAGTACGGATCAGTTTTTGTTGCAGGTTATACTGCAGCCAATAAAATGTTCGGAATCCTGGAGTCTGCCGGAATCGCCTTCGGATACGGGGCAGCCTCCTATACCGCACAGAATCTTGGGGCAGGAAAGACGGAACGGATCCCGGAAGGAGTCCGTGCAGGACTTCTGTTCAGTGTGCTCGTATCCGGATTCATTTCAGTCTGCATGCTTGTGTTCGGAAGGTCGATCATGTCGCTGTTTGTAGAACGCAGCGCACAGAATTATGACATGATCATCGATACAGCTTATCAGTATCTTTCGGTCATGTCCTATGCTCTGCTGATGCTGTATATGCTTCATCTGTATAAAAGCATGCTGCAGGGGCTCGGACTGACGGTTCAGTCAATGATCAGCGGGATCGTTGAGCTGGCAGCCAGGATCATTCTTGTGTTTACACTGCCCGGACTGATTGGGTCTGTCGGTATTTTCATTGCTGAAGTAGGTGCCTGGATCGGTGCTGCATTATACCTGATGCTGACGTATTACCGCCTGAGTCCGGGAATAATCAAATCTGTTGACATTCAAAAAAACGGGGAATAGGATATTTTTGTAAAGTATTTCGGCAGTACGGAGGAAAGGGTATGACATTCAAACGATTTGAAATGGCATGTTGTCTCAAGACGGTTACCCGGTTTTTCTGTATGTCGGAACTGTTTTGAGATTGGCAGTCTGAAAGATATACATCAAAGTCCGGGAGTCAAAAACAACCGGATTTTTTAAGTATAGTATCTGTCTGCCGGAATTCTGCACATGAAAAAGGAGATTAAAAAGAATATGAAAATCAACACATCTGTAGAACAGCTGATCGGCGGAACTCCGCTGATGGAACTGACACATCTTGAAAAAGAATACGGTCTGAATGCAAAGCTGATCGGAAAGCTTGAATACTTCAATGCAACAGGCTCCGTCAAGGACAGAGTCGCGCGTGCAATGATCGAAGATGCAGAAGAAAAAGGGATCCTGAAAGAAGGTTCCGTGATCATCGAGCCGACATCCGGAAACACCGGGATCGGACTTGCGGCAGTCGGAACATCCAGAGGCTACCGTGTCGTCATAGTCATGCCTTCAACCATGTCGGAAGAGCGCAGAAGACTGATGAAGGCATACGGTGCGGAGCTGGTACTGTCTGATGGAACAAAAGGAATGTCCGGCGCGATCGCGAAAGCCGAGGAACTGGCTGCGGAGATCCCGGATGCCTGGATCGCAGGACAGTTTGTCAATCCTGCAAACTGGAAGGCTCATTACAGGACGACCGGTCCTGAGATCTGGGAAGATACAGAAGGCACTGTTGATATCTTTGTGGCAGGCGTCGGAACAGGCGGAACGATCACGGGAACAGGCAAATTCCTGAAAGAGAAGAATCCTGCTATCAGGATCGTCGCTGTTGAACCGGACGCTTCACCGGTGCTTTCCGGCGGAAAAAGCGGTCCGCATGCGATCCAGGGTATCGGGGCAGGATTTGTTCCTGAAGTACTTGATACATCTGTTTATGATGAGATCATCAGAGTAAAGAATGATGATGCACTTAGGACCGGAGCACTGATCGGAAAGAAAGAAGGCATTCTCGTTGGTATTTCTGCCGGCGCTGCAGTTTATGCGGGAATTCAGCTTGCGCAGCGTCCCGAGAATGCAGGAAAGAATATTGTTGTCCTTCTTCCTGATTCAGGAGACCGTTACCTTTCAACAGCAATGTTTGCGGAGTAAATCATATGAACTATACCCACGACGATATTCACAGAATGATTGACGAAGAATATGATCCGGATCTGATCATCGCGGAGCGAATGCCTGACAGGACCCGGAGCGTATCTGCTTTAAAAGCGGCACAAGTCGTTATGTTCCCGCAGTTTTTCAGTTATCTGGAAATGTCTCCGGAGGAATGCCTGGAAGCACTTGCCGGCTGGCTGAAAGAGGAGATCTGCGTCAGTCTTCAGGTTCTGAACGATCAGACACGTGATCCGGAAGAACTGACTGAACAGTTCCTGCTCCGTCTGCCGAAGATCAAGCACCTTCTGCTGACGGATATACAGGCAATTTATGACGGGGATCCTGCCGCAAAGACAAAGGGTGAAGTCATTATCTGCTATCCCGGATTCTATGCGATATCCATTTACAGGATCGCACATGAACTGTATCAGCTGAACATACCGTTCATTCCGAGAATCATGACAGAATATGCACATGAAAAAACAGGTATTGATATTAACCCCGGTGCAGTCATCGGCCATCATTTCTGCATAGACCATGGAACAGGTATCGTTGTGGGTGAAACTGCTGTGCTCGGCGATCATGTCAAGCTGTATCAGGGCGTGACCATTGGCGCCAAGAGCTTTGAGCTGGACG
>DMBB01000332.1 GCA_003446295.1 Erysipelotrichaceae bacterium | reverse complement strand
CGTTGGAAATGCCTTCGATCTGAGCAATTTTCCCTTCCAGCTTTGCTGCACAATCTGCGCAGTCGATACCTGTGATTCCAAATCTGTATGTTGCATATTCACTATGATTTTCATTACTGTTCATAACGGCCTCTGTTTATTACATTTGAACAACTGTTCAAATGTAATATATACTATTCCGGCCTGTTCTTCAAGCATTGTATACAGAAATTATTTGGCGCCCGTACAATGATTATTTTTGTCAGATTCCGATGATAAATAGTTTTTTTACAACGTTTAAATTTATACTTTTTACAGATTTTGTATAATTTATTCAGGAGGAACATATCAAATGGCAATTCATATAGAAAACGAGGCGCAGCGATGCTTAAACTGCAAGGTACCGATGTGCCAGAAGTTTTGCCCTATCCATACACCGATCCCGCATATCATTTCACTTTTTAAAGAAAAGAAGGTTATGGAAGCCGGTGAACAGCTTTTCATGAATAATCCGATGAGTGCTGTATGCGCGATCGTCTGCAACCATGAAGCACAGTGCCGGGGACACTGTGTACTTGGCAAAAAAGGAACGCCTGTTCAGTTCCATGAGATTGAAAAGTTTGTGTCTGATGGATACCTGGACAGATATCGTCCTAGTCAAATTGAGAAAAAAGGCAAAAGATGCGCTGTCATCGGATCCGGTCCTGCAGGACTGACTGCAGCTGTTATTCTCGCGCAGAACGGCTATGACGTAACGATCTTTGAAAGAAAGAATCAGATCGGCGGCATGCTGAGATACGGCATTCCTGATTTCCGCCTTTCCAAAACGATCATTGACAGGTATCAGAAGCTTCTTGGCAGACTTGGTGTTCAGATCCGGCTGAACACAACCATCGGCGGAGCACTCCGAATCGATAATCTGTTCCGTGATGGCTACGCCGCAATATTTGTCGGCACCGGTGTCTGGCGCCCGAATACGCTCGGTATTGAGGGAGAATCACTGGCTAATGTTCATTTCGGCATTTCCTACCTGGAAAATCCGAAGCACCATGAACTTGGCAGAACGGTTGCCGTGATCGGAATGGGAAACGTAGCCATGGATGTCGCAAGAACCGCATTCCGAAACGGTGCAGAACGGGTCATGATGTTCTCAAGAGATATGCACGCTACTGCCAGTTCCCATGAAATGTCCTACGCAGAGCTTGACGGAACTGAATTCATTTACGGAAAGAGTATCCGAAGGATCACCCCGGAAGGACCTGTATTTGCTGAATCAATACTGGATGATGAGGGAAATCTGATCGGCATATCAGACAAAGAAGAACTTGTCCCGGCAGATTCAGTGATCATCGCCATCAGTCAGGGCCCGAAAGATAAACTGATCATGAGTACGGAACATCTGGAAGGAACCAGCAAAGGGCTTCTGATCACAGATGAAAACGGGATGACGACTGTTGAAGGCGTGTTTGCGGCAGGGGATGTTGTAACCGGTCCTCTGACCGTCGTTCATGCGGCAGATGCAGCGAAAAAAGCGGCTGAGGCAATGATCCGTTACATGGAAAAGCAAAACTGATTCAGAAACCATGATACAGACAGTCCGCTGCCTGTATCTTTTTCATATTCTCTTTTCAGAAGCAGTATGCGCTCAGAAACAAAAACAGAATGCTTCATATGCACTCTGTTCTTTCAGTTATTATTTAGCTGTCGTATGCGTTGCTTTTTCAATTACCGCATCCAGATCAATTTCTTCCAGCTTTTTGGAATACTCTTTCTCTGCTTCCTCCAGTTTTCTCAGGATATCTTCCAGTGATTCATTCTTTGCCATTTGAAACCTCCAGTTCCGAACGCTACAAATATTACCACCCGTAAATTAACAATAAAGACTTGTCTTTTTAAACATTTTCTGCTTTTATCAACGTATCGCAGAAAAAAAGACAGGAGAAGACTATGCTCAAAACAAACTGGCATACCCACACCAACAGATGCGGACATGCTGTAGGAACAGATGAAGAATATGTCATTGCGGCAATACAGGCAGGCGTAAAGACGCTCGGCTTCAGTGATCACGCCGCCTATCATACTCCAAGGCCAAGGAGCCGGATGGACTTTGAACTGAAAGATGATTATTTCAGTTCGATCAGATCTCTGAAGGAAAAATACCGGGATCAGATCACGCTGTATCTCGGAATGGAATGTGAATACTTTGAAAGTGAGTGGGAAACACTCAGCCGGTACAGAAAAGACCTTGATTATATTATTCTCGGCCAGCATGACCTTTGGCTGGACGGACCAGACGTATATCATCCGTTTACATCAGATCAGGTATTTGAATATGTTAACCTGATCGAGAAAGCCTGCAACCGTAATTTCTGCGACTATGTAGCTCATCCTGATGTATTCATGTGGGGATATCCCGGAGTCGATGATACTGTCAGACAGGCTGCTTCCCGTCTGGCGGATATATCTGTCAAATACAATATACCAATGGAGCTGAACTGCGGCAGCGGCGTAAAATACGGCATGCGTGAATTCCAGGACGGCATGCGTTATGCCTATCCCGTCAGAATATTCTTTGAAGAATTTGCAAAAAAGAACTGCCCTGTGATCGTTGGTCTTGATATTCATGACCCGAAGCTGTTTACGACTGACGAATATGTCGACCGGGCTCTGTCTGTATGCGAAGGACTCGACATCAATTTTCTTTGGGATTTTGATCTGGTCTCTGCCGCAAAAGAAAGAAAACAGCAGTTCAGATAAGACAGAAAAAAACATCTCATGCAGGAGTGATCTAACCATGAGATAAACTGATCCCTATGTCAAGTACC
>DMBB01000293.1 GCA_003446295.1 Erysipelotrichaceae bacterium | reverse complement strand
ATAGATGATCTTGTTGACCAGCTCGATCTCGTAGTCTTCCGGGATCATGACGTCAATGCCGGCATTGATGATCCGGCTCTTGTAAAAGTCCTGGCACATCGTATATCTGGTTCCCAGCAGGATGACTTTCCTGATATTGTTCTGCTTCAGTCTTTCGATCGTCGCATCAGCGATATGCAGGATCGGTATTGAAAGATATTTCTCCATATCATCGACACACTTATGCATGGTATTGGCACCGATGACGATAAAATCCGCGCCGCCTTTTTCGAGAACGATTGCGGCATCCGTCATGGCTTTGGAGCACAGGTTCCATAAACCGGATGACTGATATTTCTCGATCTCATGAAAGTCTACGCTGTACATCAGGATCCTGGCGGAATGCAGTCCGCCGCAGATATTCCTGATCGTTTCATTGATGATCTGATAATAGGTTACCGTACTTTCCCAGCTCATTCCGCCGATGATACCGATCGTTTTCATAATCCACCTCACTTATAGTATGGCATATTTATTGCAGCAGAATGAAAATACTGCTTCAAAAAAAAGGACCACGAAGGTCCTTGAATATGGTCATTTCTTCACTTCAACGTTGTGATAATCGCCGTATGTTTTGCGGTACGAAAGATAACGCTTCAGCGTCAGGGGATTCGGCTCATTCGGGAAGTGAACAGGATTCATGCCTGTTTCTTTGTAGATCTGCAGCACGTCCAGCACATCTTCATAGATCTCTGAGATCTTCATCATGCCGTACATCCTTGTCGGAAGAATATAGAGCGGAATCTTCACGTCGTGTTCCTTCATGAAGACCGGGATCTCCGGTCTCAGATGAGGACAGCAGACGATGACGTCTTTCTGGTCCAGTACTCTGTAGGCAAGTGTAAAAGGATAGTATTCTACACTGACTTCGTCCTCCATATGATTGGCAATGATCTCATCCTGCATGAGTTTTGCCATTGCACTGGATGAAAAGCCGCCTCCGCAGCATAATAATATTCTGATCATGTATGTTCTCCCTTAACTCTGTCAATATTCTATTACAGATGCCGATTTATTGTCAGCAATTTTCTGTATTCTTATCAAACAAAAAGCAAATTTATAAAACAGGATATGTATTTTATGGAATGATCGTTTTCCTGTTCGTATCCTGCTCCGGCAAATGATTCCAGGAAAATTCCCAGCAGGAAATACAGCAGGTGATACAGATAGACAGTCTGCGGTACAATAATGCTGAAAATGCAGTATTGGCAGAGGAGGTAGGGATCATGCTGTTTGTGGTTGGAGCTGATCCTGCAGGCAGAAGTCTGAAGGATCATCTGAAGGAATATCTGATCAGTCTGTCCTATGAAGTGATCGATGCGACAGGGGAACAGGACTGCGATTTTGTGGATGCATCGCTGGCTGTTGTCCATGAAGTCTATCGGTCGGATGAAAGATTCGGGATCATCATTGATGCTTATGGAGCCGGACCGTTCATGACAGCATGCCGTATCAAAGGCGTGATCGCGGCAGAAGTTTCCGATGAACGGACTGCCTACATGACAAGAGCTCACAATAACGCCAGGATCATAACGATCGGATCCCAGGTGACCGGACCGGCTGTTGCCCGAAACATAGTGAAATGCTTTGCGGAAGGTTCTTATGACGGCGGAAGACATCAGGTACGAGTGGATATGCTGAACAAGATGGGAAAGGCATTGGAGGATCAGAAATGAAGATTGCGGTCGCTTGTGACCATATCGTCACACAGGAAAAAATGGCAGTATCAGAGCATCTCAAATCTTTGGGACATGAAGTGATCGACTGCGGCACTTATGATCAGTTCCGCACGCATTACCCGATCTTCGGAAAAGCTGCTGGCGAAGCGGTTGCGCAGGGAAAGGCAGATCTTGGCATCTGCATCTGCGGTACCGGCGTAGGCATCAACAATGCCGCAAACAAGGTACCGGGTGTCCGGGCAGCGCTGGTGCGTGATATGACGACTGCTGTCTATGCAAAGCAGGAACTGAACGCAAATGTTCTAGGCTTCGGAGGAAAGATCACAGGTGTATTCCTGATGAATGACATCATCGATGCATTCCTGGAAGCGGAATATATTCCGACGGAGGAGAACAGAAGGCTGATCGAAAAGATCAATGCACTGGATACAGCCGCTGATGGACAGGATGATCCGCATTTCTTCGATGATCTGATCGCCAGATATCAGCGCGGGGAGTATTTCTGAAAAACAATATCCGGCATGATTCATATGTCTGCAGCAAACCTCATGATGCGGACTGTCCCGGGTATCTTTTTACGAAACATTTGACTTGCTTTATAATGTGGGCAAAGGAAGGTACAGAATATGTTTAACTGTCCTGAATGCGGGGGAAGCCTTGTATTTGACATCAAAAGCCAGCAGCTGAAGTGTCTGCACTGCTCCTCTGAAATTCCCGTAGAGGAATATCATACGGCCAATCATGCGGATGAAGACAGCGACAGCTTCGGAGCAGCCGTATACAGGTGTCCCAACTGTTCTGCCGAGATCATCGCACCGGATGAAGCATCGACCGGGTTCTGCAGCTACTGCGGGTATGAAGCGGTTCTCAAAGGCAGGATGAGCCGGGAACAGCGCCCGAGATATATCATTCCGTTCCAGCTGTCCAAAGAGGACTGCAGAAAGAAGTTCAAAGGCAGGACATATCTTCCGTATCTGCCTGCCCAGTTCAAAAATGAGGAATTTCTGGAGAAATTCAGGGGGATCTATATCCCGTACTGGATGTATGAAGTCGGATACAATGATCCGATCGTCCTGAATGCGGAAAAAGAGTATCGGAAAGGAAACTACCGGTATACGGAGAAATATGATGTCAGTGTTGATCTGAAGGGAAAGACATACGGGATCCCGTATGATGCGTCCAAAGGGTTTGATGACCGCGTTGCGGATGAACTGGCACCGTTCAAAAAAGAGGATCTGAAGGATTTCCGTGAGGAGTACCTTGCGGGATTTTATGCGGACAGACCGACTGTCAGGCCGCATGTGTACAGTGCGGATGCAGAAGATCTGGCTGCCGAGCGTCTGCTGGACCAGGTCGACGATATGCTTGATCATGATATGAACCTGAGCCGCAGTGAAGAGGCGATGAAGAAACGCATCAGCGCAGAAGCGATCAGCAGCGATACCGCTCTGTTCCCGGTATGGTTCCTGACATGGAAGGATCATGACAGGGTAGCGTATGCGATCATGAACGGTCAGACAGGAAAACTGTCATTTGATGTGCCGGTGGATGTCAGAAAAGTACTGATCGGCTCATTGCTGACTGCGGTGCTTGTCTACTTCGGACTGGACAGATATGTCGCTGTAACAGCGATCACGGCACTGTTCTTCGTCACGCTCTGCACGCCGATCGTGGCAAATATGATCAGAGCAGAGGCGGAAAAGGTATTTGTCAGGGAGAATCATCTCCTTGACAAAGGATACGGTACGATCGATACCAGGAAGAAAAGACTGGTATCGGAGTCGGCCGGACTAAGCGCTGCCGTATTCATCGCGATGGTTGCTGCATGGTTCTTCTGGTTCGATGGTGCCCGCGTTGTCGGCACATTGATCCTGCTGGGGGCTGACGTAGTGCTGGCATACCGTACGACCAGATATGCTGCATCCATCAGTCAAAAGCTGCAGTTTATTCTGCCTGCGATATTCACGGCTTTGATCCCGATCATGGCCGGTGCGATCTACTGGATCGATCCTGCCGGTGACCTGAACTACTATGCTGTGATCATCATAGCTCTGCTGGTCATGATGTACAGCTGTCTGTCCCTGATCCTGAATTACAATCTGTCGGCGACCAGACCGATCCCGAACTTTACGGAACGGAAAGGAGGGGATGACAGTGAAAAAGATTATTAATATCTGTTTCTGCATCGCTGCAGCATTTCTGCTGAGCATGCCCGTATCTGCGGCAGACGGTGCGCTCTATACAGACCCCGATACAGGTTATTCCGTATATATCCGGGATGACGCAGATCTTCTGAGCGATGAAGAAGAAACGAAGCTGACAGAAGACATGAAGCCCGTGACCGAATACGGCAATGCGATATTTGTCAGCAGCACTGCACCATACAGCACTTCCGTCCAGGAGCTTGCCAAAGGGTACTACCGGACATATTCCGGTACAGACAGCGGCACGCTGTTCCTTGTGGATATGTACAAGAGATATATTTATATATTCTCGGACGGCGCGGTCTATAAAACAGTCACAAGATCGTATGCTGATACGATCACGGACAATACCTACGCCAAAGCATCCAGGGGCCTGTATTATGAATGTGCTTCCGAAGCATTCACACAGATCCATACACTGCTGGAAGGCGGAAAGATCGCCAGACCGATGAAGGTGATCACGAACATCCTGATGGCAGTCTGCATCGCGGTGATACTGAACTATGAGCTCGTCATGATCAGCAGAAGAAAGAAATATGCGGTGCCTCAGGCAGCAGCTGCTGCGATCTCATCATTTGCGGCGATCGCTGCGATCAGACCGATCTTCCAGAAACTGACGAAAACGTATATTCCTCCTGTGTCTTCTTCCGGCGGCGGATCATACCATGGCGGTTCTTCCGGAGGAGGCGGTTTTTCCGGCGGTGGCGGCGGCTCATCCGGCGGCGGGGGAGGCCACAGATTCTGATGATCGGAAACTACAGAGTGATCACATTGTGCGGAAGCACACGCTTCAAGGATGCTTTCATGGAAGCTCAGAAACGCCTGACGCTGGAAGGCAATATCGTCATCAGTGTCGGACTGTTCGGACATTCAGGTGACGCCGAGGTGTGGGAGAACATGGATGAAGGCACACTGACGAAGACTAAGGAAATGCTGGATGATATGCA
>DMBB01000035.1 GCA_003446295.1 Erysipelotrichaceae bacterium | reverse complement strand
CTGTCCTGCCGCCGAAGCGCTTCGTTCTGTCAATCAGGAATTTACGAAATACCGTCTCCTCAAACATCGGTCCCAGAATCACGGCAAACAGCAGTTTCAGCGGGATATTATCTTCCATCAGCAGTGACTGGACACTGTTCTGGGAGACGATATGCAGAAAGCGGTTCAGTGCACTGGTCACAAGGATCCCGAACACATTTGCTGAATACATCAGAAACAGGCTGATCAGGAAACTGTCAACAGCATCCCTCACAGTGAGCCTTACGGATGTACTCCCGGTTGACGGGACAGCCCTGGCTGCCGGCAGGAGCAGGAGCCCGCTGGCCCAGATCGGCAGAAATACCAGGCACCATTGAACAAATATATTTTCCGTTTTCAATCCGGAGGCCAGGAGCTGCAGGATCACACTGGAAGCCAGCATAGCACTCAGCGAGAAACCGAGCTTGGAGAAGGTACGTTTTGCGCCATCCGTATTTCCCCTGCTGCAGGCCAGCCTGACCTGTTTTCCCTGTACCGGATCACGGTACATTCCTGCAAGTCCGAAGAACAGACTGCCGAAAAACAGATTCAGCAGAGCTACGGCGATTCCGGCTCTTCCAATCCGGTTGTAGGCATAGCCCATTGCAATGACTGCTATATCGGGAAGCAGTCCGAAATACAGGAACAGGATCAGAAGTGTCTGTCGTATATTTTTGGAAAGTGATTCCGGAAGGGAGAGATCAAGGAATGTTCTGGCAGATGTTGCATAATAATCGACTGATACCAGTACCGGTGTCCAGGCAAGTGCCTCGATCGGATCCGCCTTCAGGAATACCGTGCAGAAGATCAAAGCCGGCAGCAGATCCAGAAGACAGCAGACGCATCCTCCGGCAGTCGAATAAAACAGCTTTTTCCATGCATTTTCAGGTATGAGAACAAAGAACGGTTTCGCCGCATCATCATTCATCGGATTGCCAAGTGAACGGTAGAACACAAGAACACCCAGCACCAGGACTGCCGGCAGCAGCGAATTCTTATGCAGAACGAGCTTGATAAAAGCTGATACGCCTGCTGCACATAAGAGATATGTCAGTGCCGTCTTTGAGAAGATCCCTCTTCTGATATCACGGAAACGTATATGCAGTGTTTTGAAGAAATACACTGAAGCACCGAATCCCTGCATAGCATGATCCGATATCTTTCTCTGTGCAGCCTTTCGTTTCCTGGTACGGACCCTGCCTTCATTCATTGCTTCCAGTCTGGCAGCTGTTTCTTCTGTCTTCTTCAGAGCATCCTCATAGAAGTCTGCTTTCATGCCATAGATCACCAGGACCATGAGAATACAGAATACCGTCTGTGCAAGGATAAACAGCAGTGCGCGCAGCATATTTCCTTCCTGTGCGGCCCGTACCATTCCCTTCAGCCAGCCGAATACCGGTATGTAATATGATGCCGGCGCATTGAAGAAAGCAATCGCTGCAGAAAGCAGATCCTGCGATCCGCGCAGATAATACAGACCGAACAGCAGTGCACATCCGGCAGTGATCACAGCCACAGTGTTTACCGTATGCTGTTTGACGAACCTGCTGCGGTAAGACAGCAGGTAGATCAGTAGCTGGAACAGTTTGCCGGTCATGATCAGAAACGCCCAGGCAAGTATCAAAGACAGCGCACCCGGTACCGACATACCGGCATTCAGCACGAGATTCGGCAGCTGGAACAGCATATAGATGCTTCCTGCCAGTGCTGCCGCAAGCTGTGTCGCAATGCGGAACATCAATACAGACTGAGGCTTCATTGGCGATGGAAACAGCAGTGCGGCATCTGCCGGCAGAAACAGTGAAGCACCGTTTTTCTGTGCTGTTGCGATCTCAAACAGAAGCACGCCTGCGATCACGCCTCCGGCGATCAGTTCCGTAATATCACCGGCTCCGATACCTTCCGGCAGTTCCTGTATGATATCCGGAACAGTTTCCTCAGGGACCTCGGCATATGTCTCTTCAGAGACCTCCACAAGGGATGCCGCCCCGTATCCGATCAGTCCGCCGATCAGTCCGCAGACAAGAACCAGCACCAGTACCCATGTCTTCATGAGTTTTTTCAGCTGGTTCACAAATGCATGCAGGCTGTAATACAGAAACAGCTTCATTTTGCGAATTCCTCCCCGCTGACTTCATCCCTGCCGATCCCTTCCGTTACGGCAAAGAACAGTTCTTCGAGTGTCTGCCCGTTCTCTTCCAGTTCTTCTCTGGTCACATTTGCTTTGATCACACCTTTCTGCATGATCAGAGCACGATCAAAGAAATCGGAAACACTGTCAATGATATGCGTGCTGATCAGCAGTGTTTTGCCAAGCTCCCGCTGCTCATGGACCATACTGCGCACCTCTTTGATGGCATGCGGGTCCAGACCGATCATCGGTTCATCCAGCAACAGCACTTCCGGGTCAGGCAGAAGACCAAGGCAGATATTCAGCTTCTGCTGCATGCCTTTGGAGAGTTCATCTCCGAACTTTTTCCTGTGTTCATATAATTCAAAGCGTTTCAGCAATGCTTCACTGCGCTCCTTATAATCTTTCAGCCGGTATGCCCTGGCAAGAAATTCCATATGTTCCCATACCGTCAGGTTCGGATAAAGTGCAGGAAGCTCCGGAATGTAGCCGAGCATTCTGCGTGCTTCCGGCTGGTCAGGAGAAAAACCGTTCACGGTTATCTCGCCTTCAAACCTGAGCAGACCGATCACAGACTTCATCAGTGTGCTTTTTCCGGCTCCGTTCGGTCCCAAAAGAACTGTAACTGTACCCTGTTCCAAGGTAAATGTCAGATCAGAACAGGCTGCTGTTCTGCCGTAGTGTTTTGTCATGTGATTTACTTTCAGCATAATCATTCTCCCGCAAAAAATGCAGCGAAGCAGCTGCACAGGATCTTATATTCACGTTCCCATGCACATCTCCGTGCATGAGTCTCACCTTTCTGAACAGACCGGGCTGTTGCCGTGCTGACGATCTGTCCGGTTTTCACCGGTTACTCCCTCAATGTGACTTCAGTATACCGTAGTGCATGCCGGGTGTACAGCATTCTGTGAATTATTTCACCAATTTTTCATGAATCTTAATATATTGATCCGGCTCAGAACGATTGAAAAGACTGAACGCCGGCATGTTCCTGCAGACAGCAGAACCCGGGCATCTGACGGATTCATAGCTGGCAATCTCTGTTTGTCTGAATGTATGATTACATATGAAAGAAACAGAACGCTGCTGAGCAGGCATTTCAAGTCAGCATATACCGGAAAAACACGCAGAAAACAGCATTCTACGTTCCATAGGGTGACTTACCGGTACCTTCGTCCTACCTTGAAAGCAGGAGGAATTATGATCGATCAAGAAAAAACAGGCAGGTTCATCGCAGACCTGCGGAAAGAAAAGAAACTTACCCAGAAACAGCTGGCGGACATTCTGAATGTATCCGACAAAGCAGTCTCCCGCTGGGAGACAGGCCGGGGTTTCCCGGACATCAACAGTCTCGAGGATATCGCCGCCGCTTTGGACATCAGTACAGCAGAGATCCTGAAGGGAGAGCGTATTCCGACAGCAGTCAGCGGAGAAGAAGTACGGCTCCTGGCAGACGACAGCCTGACCCTGGCGAAAGAACTGCTCCACAAAAAGACGACGCGGAATATCCTGACAGGATTTCTGGTCAGCCTGATCCTGTTCGTACTGGCAGTTGTGCATCTTTATACCCCGATATATATTGAAGATCCCGGTGATGCGCTGAAAACAGAAGTTCTGTCAGACGGAAGAGTGATCGCAATCATGAATCAGCCGGTCTCAGGCTGGGAAATGTCCAGCGTCAGTTTTCTGGACAGCGGTGATCAGACTTTCCTGAGCTGTTACGAAACGCTGTTTGACCGGCTTACAGGGCGGGCAAAAAGTCAGATGATCCTGCTTGGGAACAAAGAAGAACTGAATGAAGTATGGTATTATCCTGGCACAAATGGTGACAGACTTCTGTACTCAGCCCATGAAAAGAGCGCATATGACGGCGTCTGGACACTGCCTAGACTCATCTACAATGCCTGGCTGTTATTCGGTACAGGTTCATCACTGATCGGCCTGATCGTATTATTCCTGATGCGCCGGACCCGTCACAAAGCAATGATATTGAAGCTCACTGCCCTGCCGATATGCTTTACCCTCAGCCTTCTGCTGGTACTGGCCGGCAGATACGGACAGGTGTACAACGCCCAACACTATCTGAGCGGGATCCTGATCCTTACGATCCTGCTGTACCTGCTGTTCCTTGCCCTGTACGACATGCACAAACAGAAGAAGCGCGCATAAAAACGATGGTGATCATACCGGTCACCATCGTTATTTTTGATTCAGATCAGGAAATGATCCCTTATCGCCCGCTTCAGTGTCCACAAGCGCGGGAATACGTCGCCCCAGATGCGGAAATGATGTTCCTCCTCTGTCGGGAAAACACGGGAAGTAAAGACTGCGTCGCCGTCATTTACGAAGATCTCGATAGAACTGGCATCGACAAAGATACGCAGATGGTTCAGACCGGCTTCCAGAGGACGGGTACGGGAGAAACCTTCTTCTTCATTGAACGTCAGCTTCATGCCGGAACGGTCCACAACGATCTCTTTCTTTGTTTCGTCATAGCGGATCGTAACGCCTCCCTTCCCTTCACTGTCAGTAAAGAAATCAAGCTCAACGTCACCCGGTCTGCAGTCCAGTTCGATCTCAGCAGCTTTCGGAAGTCTGTAGCATCCGCCATCTCCGGCTTTCATGATGATCCTCTCATCACGCAGTTTTTTCAGTTCAGGCAATGGTCTCTGGACCAGGCGTCTGCCGCGTACTGTCAGTTCTCTTGGCAGCGTCAGGCATCCTGCCCAGTCTTCCTCATCCGTCGGATAGGATACATCAGGCACTCCCATCCACCCAATCAGGATCGCTTTCTCTGCTTCCTGCAGGTTGTTCGCACAGGCTGCGGCATAGGAATCAAATCCAAAGTCAAGCACATGGAACTGTCCGTCCGGAGTAAATGTCAGGGTATCCCAGTTCATCGTTCCCAGGATATAACCGTTATGATTGCGGCTTCCGCCTCTTCCGGGAAGCGTCAGATGCTGGGGACAAAACAGCAGGACATCCTGGTTGCCGAACTGTTCGATCGAAGGACACTCCCACATGTCACCAAAATGTTCATATCCCGGTACCTTGAGTTCACCTTTGAATTCCCAGCCATGCTGGAGATCATCCGACGCATACATAAGCGCACATCCGTCCTTTGACTTT
>DMBB01000274.1 GCA_003446295.1 Erysipelotrichaceae bacterium | reverse complement strand
TGATTCTTACCCATGATATGAACGTATGTCTCATCGCCTGCCTGTGTATGTGAGAGTTCATAGGGATATCGGTCAACCATATCCTTCATGAGGAATGAAACAGACTGTGCATAGTTTCTGACGGTCTGATGAGATAATCAGACGCCATGGACATCTCTCATGATGCTGGAAACTTTGCGGGAAGACATGCCATAGTTGATGTAATACGTAAGAATCAGGCCTAAAACAGCGGGAGAAACGTGAATCCTGGAGAGATCGACACAGCCTTCACATTGCTGAGAATACTCTCTGATCTCCTGCATGTTGAATTTAAATTCCCGGTAATGATAACGATATCTGTACTGTTTGGAAGAGGTAAGCAGATCCAGATCGTCACCGGCTTCTTTCTTAGCTTTCTTCTCTTTGTAATAGGAGCACTTGCGATTCTGACAAACATAGACAGTATAACCCTTACGGTCATGATGAGGCTGGAGTTTGGAATTGCAGTGAGGACAGTAAAAGCCGGCAGTACCTCTGGGAACTACCTTGTCAGTGAAGGTGTGCTTACATACCTTGCAGGCATACTGTCGTTTGCCGTTGTTCTGATAAAGATACTCTTTACCGGCACCGCACCAGGGACAGCAGCCTTCGTAAGGGAAATCCTTTCTGTGATTGACAGGTTTGATGTTGCAAACAGCGAGAATATCTTCAGCTCTGAGCTGTTCAGCTTCGACGGTATGGATGACAGGAGGAAGATCAACAGTAAAGTCAGCGTAAGGAATCATGGAATCCTGAAATGATTTCTTCTTATGTGTATAAGAATAGATCAGTTTCAGGAAAGGTTTGAGGAACTCATTGAGATCTTTCGCTGCCAAACAAGCGGAATCAATGAGTTCATTGAGCTGCGGGTTATTGAGAAGATCTGCCAGATCATCCGGGATACTCTTGAGAAGAGTAACAGGTTCAATATTCGTTCTGAAGACAAACAGCTGAGCCGATAGGGACTGTATTGCCTCGAGAAGATGTGATATATTTTCCGTGGTGATAGTTCTCCTTTCTATTGGTTTGGCGACTTAAAGAATAGCATAGAACTACCACCTTTTAATATGTGGAGGGTGGAACAAACAAGGATTTAAGCAGTTCGTATACTGCTTAAACATATAAAAAAGGTATGTCTTGAATCGATCAAAAATGACGATTTTTGACACTGCCAAGAAAACCAGGAGGACTTCAATATGAAGCTGTTAGTACAATCAGACGATTACGGAATTACAAAAGCCGTATCGCTCGGGATCATCGAAGGGATCCGGAACGGAATCGTCAGAAATACAGGATTATTTGCCAACATGCCATGGGCAGAAGAATGTGTAGAACTGATCAGGCCATATCTGGACCAGATCGATTTCGGGATCGATCTCAATTCCTCCACAGGACCTTCGCTGCTTGGATATGAAAAGGTTCCCGGCTTATGCCATGAGAACGGAATGTTTCTCACGAGCAAAGAAAACAGAGCGCTCGACACAGAAGAAAACGGTCATGACCATGTCAATTATGATGAGATCCTTGCGGAATTTGACACCCAGGTACAGCGCTTTATCGAGCTGACAGGAAAAAAACCGGATTACATCCATGGACATGCTTATGGAACAAAGACGACTTTCAGGGCATATGAAGCGATTGCCGAAAAGTACGGATGTCCGGTCACGACAAAGATCATCGATCAGAAGATCGTATCCAACTTCTCTATGGCGCATTATCGTTTCGGAAATGAAATGCAGGCACAGCTGCAGGATGACCTGAAAGAGCGCATCCTGGGTGCTGATGAAGCATTCATGAAAGGTGAAACAGGCTTCATCATCTCGCATTGCGGTTATATCGACGCAGCCCTGTTTGGCTTAAGCAGCTTTACCGTTTACCGTCCGATGGACCTTGCGGCACTCACTGACCCTGAGGTCAAGGAATGGGTGAAGAGGAATCAGGTAGAACTGATCCGTTATAGAGATCTGGTGAACGCATGAGCACCGCATTTCCTGAGAACTTCCAGTGGGGCGGGGCAAC
This sequence comes from Erysipelotrichaceae bacterium, assembly GCA_003446295.1. The sequence goes on along the minus strand of DMBB01000274.1, from coordinate 7,481 downwards.
TGCCGCAAACCAGATGGAAGGTGCATGGAATGAGGACGGAAGAGGACTCGCATTGACCGATGTTACGACCGGCGGGACCAAAAACTCTCCCAGAAGGATCACCATGCAGAATGAAAAAGGTGAGAAGATCCTTCTGAACAAATATGATTACCTGAATAACGGTGCTCCGGAAGGCGCGCACTTCGCAGTCCTGGATGATTGTTTCTATCCCAATCACGATGGGATCGACTTCTATCATCATTGGAAAGAAGATATTGCTCTGTTCGCAGAAATGGGATTCACAATGTTCCGCATGTCGGTATCGTGGCCGCGGATATACCCGCTTGGAATCGAAGAAAAACCGAATGAGAAGGGTTTGGAATTCTACCACAGCGTATTCAGGGAATTGAAAGAACACAATATCGAACCGATGGTAACGATCTATCACTTTGATCTGCCGCTGTATCTTGAGGAACATGGCGGCTGGTCGGAGAGGCGGACCGTTGACTGCTATGTAAAGTATGCAAGGACATTGTTCGAAGAATTCAAAGGTGAGGTCAGCTGCTGGCTGACCAACAATGAGATCAATCTCGGAGTTGCGATCACTGATATGGACAGCTTTCCGAAAGAAAGGGCGGCTGCCAGACTCAGGGAAATGCATAACCAGCTGGTTGCAAGTGCTAAAGCAGTACAGATCGGTCATTCCATCGATCCTGCCAACCGCATCGGCTGTATGATCGCTGCGATCGTGACTTATCCCGGAACATGTGATCCCAAAGATGTGATCAGGAATATGCATCATATGGAAACAGCATTCTTCTACTGCTCCGATGTCATGTGCTTTGGTGAATACCCGGCATATGCTAAGCGGATGTGGGACAAGGCTGGTTTCCGGCCTGAATTCACTGCAGAAGATCTTGCGGACCTGAAGAACGGAACCGTTGATTTCTATTCCTTCTCTTATTACAACAGCAACACCATGACGGTCCACAATGACGAAAAGGCATCCGGCAATCTGGTCGGCGGAAACGGGAATCCCTACCTGAAGAACTCTGAATGGGGCTGGCCGATGGATCCGCTGGGACTGCAGTATGTCCTGGAAACTGTATCTGACCGATATAAGAAACCGGTCTACATTGTGGAAAACGGACTTGGCGCGGAAGACAGGATCGTTGACGGGATGATCCATGACAATTACCGGATCGCTTATCTCAGAGAACATATCCAGGCGATCAAAGCTGCGATCGATAACGGTGCTGATGTGCGCGGTTATCTGCCCTGGGGCTGCATCGATCTGGTATCGGCCAGCACAGGCGAAATGAGAAAACGGTACGGTATGATATACGTCGACCGGGATGATGAAGGAAACGGAACGTTTGCGAGAATGAAGAAGGATTCCTTCTTCTGGTACAAAAAAGTCATTGAAACAAACGGTGCTTACGCACTGGAAGAGGAAACAGTATGATGCTGATCAGGATGAATTATTTCAGCAAACTGCTCGGTAACAATCACGAGATCATAATCCTGCTGCCGGACTGCCCGTTTACACAGGAACCATCCGAATATTATGCAAAAAAAGAGAAGTATAAAGTTCTCTGGCTTCTGCACGGTACATTCGGAGACAGTTCTGACTGGCTGAGAAAATCCCTGATTGAGCTGTACGCGGAAGAAAGAAACTTGGCTGTTGTCATGCCCTCCGCAATGAATTCTAATTATGAAAACTGTCCGGAATTCGGTTTCGGCTACCGGATGCGTGATTACTTCTTTGATGAACTGATGCCGATGATATACAATCGTTTCCCGATCAGTGAAAAAAGAGAAGACAACTACATTGCGGGTCTTTCTATGGGAGGCCGGGGCACACTCAAATTCGCCCTTGGTCATCCGGAGAGATTTGCCGGAGCAGCCGTGCTGTCCCAGTGCGCACATGATCTGAGAAAACTGGATCCTGACAAACTGGATCCGAGAACTGCCAATGACGTCAAACGTGCAGGAAGTTTTGAGGCATACCTCAATTCATACGAAAACACCTGGGATCAGCTGCGGACGATGCTTGAAGAAGAAACAGATCTTCCCGATCTCTACTTTGCCTGCGGAGAAGCGGATGGTCTGTATCAGGACTTCATTGAATTCAGAGACTATGCAGAAACGCTTGGCCTCAAGGCAAAGTTTGTTACAGAACCCGGCTATGCTCATGAATGGCGTTTCTGGAATGAACAGATCGAAAAAGCACTCGATCATTTCGGAATCGCTAAACAAGCAGTCGGACCATTCTGACAGATCAGCTGACAGAAATCAGACTGACATGGTGCAGTTGTTTTCATCATGCATTTTCAGATAGGACTGAGACGAAAAATGAGAGAGGATTTTGCCCACCCCGGGCTCAATCCTCTCTCATTCTTCATTTCTTCAAATTGTCAAACTTCAGTCCTTGACTTTGGAATCAGTTTAGTTCGGACCGTCCGATCCTCTTTTTTGATTCCGCCGGACAAAATAATCACCCTGACAAAGCTCTTGCGATTGGTCAGTGCGAAAAAACTGTAAGTATTATAAATCGTGTTATAATAACTGCGCTTATGGACTTGATGGGATATAAAAAAGATGATTTTTCACCGATGATGCAGCATTATCTGACTGTGAAAGAACAGTATCCGGATGCGCTGCTGTTTTATCGTCTCGGTGACTTTTATGAGATGTTTTTTGATGACGCGAAGATCGTCTCCCGGGAGCTGGACCTTGTCCTGACCGGCAAGAATGCCGGTGTTCCGGAACGCGTGCCGATGTGCGGCGTACCGCATCACGCGGTCAGCGGGTATGTACAGAGACTGACGCAGCGCGGCTACAAGATCGCGATCGCCGAGCAGATGGAAGATCCTGCAACAGCCAAGGGACTGGTCGAGCGTGATGTGATCAGAGTCGTTACGCCAGGTACGCTGATCGATGAGATCGATGATGAAAAGCGCAGCATCTATCTGGCTGCTGCCGAAGACTACGGATACGGCTATTCGCTTGCGTTTGCCGAAGTCAGCACAGGCGAGAACTTTGTGGAAGATATTCCGCATCATCAGACTGCATTCCTGCAGTCGATCCTGCGCAATAACGTCAGGGAGATCGTTGTAAAGCATAACTTTGACGAGAAGCTGATCAAGGCGTTGAGAGAAATGCGGATCGTGATCTCATACTGCGACAAAACGGAATTCAGTTCCGTATATCTTCCCTTATGCGAACGCTGCAGAAAAGATTATGAACTGGCTGTGTACGGAAGGATGATCAACTATCTGGAAGAAACACAGAAGCACATGATCTCGCATCTGCAGGTATGCCGTATTGAAAATGAGAATGATTATCTGTACATGGATTTCAATACCCAGCAGAACCTCGAACTGATCGAACCGCTGCACCGTCAGGGCAAGACGGAAACACTCTGGTCATTCCTGGATGTGTGCAGGAGCGCCATGGGTTCCAGACTTCTGAAGAAGTGGATCGAGAAACCGCTGGTCAGACAGGAAGCCATCGAAGCCCGTCTGGACCGTGTGACATGGCTGTCCGATCATTTCATGGAACGGAATGCCGTGCGTGCGGGACTCTCGGAGATCTATGACCTGCAGAGACTCATTGCCAGGATCGCAATGAACAATGCAGGACCTGTAGACATCGTCCGTCTCAGCAAGACCCTGAACCAGGTTCCTGTTGTTTTCGGTCAGCTCAAGTCAGCTGAATTTTCACAGTATACTTCTCTGGATCCGCTCACGGAACTGAGCGGCATCCTGAATGATGCGTTTGCGGATGACCCGCCTGCACAGATCACTGACGGAGGCGTTTTCCGCGACGGATACAACAGTGAACTGGATGAAGCACGTTCCATTCAGAGAAACGGCAGGCAGTTCATTGTCGAAATGGAAGCTGCCGAGCGTGAGCGGACAGGACTGAAGAATCTGAAGATCGGCTATAACCGTGTGTTCGGATATTATATTGAAATCTCCAAGGCACAGGCACAGCTCGTGCAGGATGACTGGGGATATGTGCGCAAACAGACACTGGTCAACAATGAGCGGTTTATTTCTCCTGCCCTGAAGGAGAAGGAAGACGCGATCCTGCATGCGGAAGAAAACGCGATCCGTGTGGAGAAACGTCTGTTTGCCGAGATCATTGACCGCATCAAGACAGATCTGCCGCAGATGCAGAAGCTTGCGCTTGCGCTGGCTGAGACGGACTGCTACTGCGCGCTGGCAGAGATCTCTTCCAAAAACAGATATACAAGACCGGAATTTACCGATGATGTGCTGGATGTGAAAAACGGCAGGCATCCGATCCTCGATGAAATGATGAAGGATCCGCATTATGTTTCCAACAGCATTTATCTGGATAAAGAGAAATCCATCCTGCTGATCACAGGACCGAACATGGGCGGTAAATCCACATATATGAGACAGGTAGCCCTGATCGCCATCATGGCGCAGATCGGCTGCTACGTGCCTGCATCAAAATGCCAGATGCCGGTATTCGATAAGATCTTTACAAGGATCGGCGCCAGCGATGACATTCTCTCTGGTCAGTCGACCTTTATGGTGGAGATGTCGGAAGCCAATCATGCGCTGCAGGAAGCGACGGACAGATCGCTGATCCTGTTTGATGAGATCGGCAGAGGCACTTCCACATATGACGGCATGGCGCTGGCACAGGCCATGATCGAATATATTGCTGCGTGCGTGCACGCAAAGACATTGTTCAGCACACATTATCATGAACTGACTTCACTGGTCGATTCGATCGGTGTCGTTCAGAATGTTCATGTTGTCGTACAGGAAAAAGATGATTCGGTAACATTCCTCTATAAGATCAAGAAGGGTGCTGCTGACCGTTCCTACGGCATTAACGTTGCACGTCTTGCCGGCCTGCCGGAGGCAGTGCTTGAAAGGGCAAGGGGACTGCAGAAGGAACTGGAGTCCAAAAAGAGAGTTGTACAGCAGAGTTATCAGCTGATCGAGATGACGAAGACCGACCCGAAAGCGGAACAGATCATCAACACACTGAAACAGGCGTCACCGGATGACATGTCTCCGAGAGAGGCATGGCAGATGCTGGCGGATCTGCATGAAACAGCCGGAAAGGAATAAGATGGAGCAGGATAAAATCATTATTCGCGGAGCGAAAGAAAATAACCTGAAGAATATCTCACTGGATATTCCCCGTAATAAAATGGTCGTCATGACCGGACTGTCCGGCTCAGGCAAAACATCACTGGCATTCGATACGATCTATGCAGAAGGCCAGAGAAGATATGTAGAATCACTGAGCGCTTACGCAAGAATGTTTCTCGGCGGAGTGGACAAACCGAATGTAGAACTGATCGAAGGACTGTCGCCTGCGATCTCCATCGATCAGAAGACAACTTCCAACAACCCCCGTTCCACGGTAGGAACCGTAACGGAAATATATGACTATCTCCGTCTGCTGTATGCCAGAACAGGCATACCGTACTGCCCGAACCACAATATCCCGATCACCGGCCAGACCATTACCGAAATGGTCAATGCCGTATGGGAGAAACCGGAGGGCACCAGACTGACGATCCTGGCACCGATCGTTTCCGAAAAGAAGGGAACGTTCAAGGATACGTTTGAAAAGCTTCAGAAGGACGGATATGTCCGTGTCCGCGTAGACGGAGAACAGAAGCTTCTGGAAGACGATATCGAACTGGAAAAGAACAAGCGTCATAATATCGACGTTGTCGTAGACAGGATCGTCAAGAAAGAGGATTCCCGCAGCCGTATCCATGATTCCATGGAAACAGCGCTGAAGCTGGCAGACGGCAAGGTGGTCGTACTGGCAGGCGATGAAGAAAATCTGTATTCCAGCAATTACGCATGCAGGATCTGCGGATTCTCAATACCTGCCCTGGAGCCCAGACTCTTCTCGTTCAACGCACCCCTTGGCGCATGTGATGTGTGCCATGGACTTGGCATTACGGAAGAGGTGGATGTCGACCTCCTCATACCGGATACGAGCCTGTCGCTGAATGAAGGCGGCATCCGTTATTACAAGAATATTGCCGGCTCGGAGAATATCGAATGGCAGACTTTCTGCATTCTCTGCCGTTCCTATAAGATCGATATGGACAAGCCGATCAAGTCACTGACCAAAAAACAGATGGACATCATCCTGAACGGCAGCGACAAACCGATCCGCTACACGATCACAAGCACATCCGGAAACAAGTATTCCCGCAATGACTATATCGAGGGCGTCAAAACACTGATCGAACGCAGATATGTTGAGACACAGAGTGCCTGGTCCAAGGACTGGTATCACTCCTTCATGACGGAACATACATGCAGAAAGTGCGGCGGCAAACGTCTGAATGAACAGGCTTTGTCTGTGCGTGTAGCAGATAAGAACATCATGGAATTTACCGCTCAATCCGTCACCGGAGCACTTGAGTGGATCGGCGGACTGCAGCTGACGGAAACGCAGGCGAAGATCGCTGAACTGGTACTGAAGGAGATCGGAAACCGTCTGAGCTTCCTGAAGGATGTCGGTCTTGATTACCTGACACTGGACCGTCTTGCCGGCACGCTTTCCGGCGGTGAAGCACAGCGCATCCGTCTGGCAACACAGATCGGTTCCAGACTTTCAGGCGTCCTGTATGTCCTGGATGAACCGAGTATCGGCCTGCATCAGAGGGACAACGCAAAGCTGATCACGACCCTGAAAAACATGAGGGATCTGGGCAACTCGCTGATCGTTGTTGAACATGACGAAGAGACGATGCTGAGTGCGGACTGGATCGTTGACATCGGTCCGGGCGCAGGCATCCATGGCGGTGAACTGGTTGCTGAAGGAACGCCGGAAGATATCATGAAGTCCGAGAACTCCATCACAGGACAGTATCTGTCAGGCAGAAAGGTCATCAGTGTTCCCGAGACCAGACGCAAGGGTACAGGAAAGAACGTGGAAGTGATCGGTGCTTCCGAGAACAACCTGAAGCATATCAATGTCAAGTTCCCGCTCGGAAAGCTCATCCTTGTAACAGGTGTTTCCGGTTCCGGAAAATCCACACTGGTCAATGAGGTATTCATGAAGGCCGTGCAGCAGAGCCTGGGCAGAATGAAGCGTGTGAAGCCGGGCAAATTCGAAAAGATCAAGGGCCTGTCAAACATCGACAAGCTTGTACAGATCGACCAGGATCCGATCGGCAGAACACCGCGTTCCAATCCCGCAACATATACCGGTGTATTCGACGATATCCGCGATGTATTCGCACATACGCCTGAGGCAAGGCTCAGAGGCTATGACAAAGGCCGTTTCTCCTTCAATACGAAGGGCGGAAGATGTGAAGCCTGCCAGGGAGACGGCATGAAAGTGATCTCCATGAACTTCCTGCCGGATGTTTATGTACCGTGTGAAGTATGCCATGGAAAGCGATACAACGAAGAAACACTGCAGTGCACATATAAAGGTAAGAATATCTATGATGTTCTTGAAATGACTGCGGAAGAAGC
>DMBB01000342.1:3988-7289 GCA_003446295.1 Erysipelotrichaceae bacterium | reverse complement strand
AAAAAGGGCGGCGTCATGGCCAGCTCCAGTGTCGGCGGACTTTCAGGCGCATTTATTCCTGTTTCCGAAGACAGGGGAATGATCGATGCGGCCGCAAACGGCACACTTTGTCTGGAAAAACTCGAGGCGATGACAGCTGTATGTTCTGTCGGCCTGGATATGATCGTTCTGCCGGATGATACATCTGCTGAAACGATTGCGGCGATCATTGCGGATGAAGCAGCGATCGGCATGATCAACAATAAAACAACAGCCTGCCGACTGATCCCTGCGATCGGCAAGCAGGCCGGTGATACGCTTGAATTCGGAGGACTGCTCGGATATGGTCCCGTTATGCCGGTCCGAAATGTCAGCCCGAAGGTCATGATCGAGCGCGGCGGCAGGATCCCTGCACCGATGCACAGCCTGAAAAACTGATGAGAAGTCTGAAAGATATCCATGATGAGGCCCGGGCTGACGGGATCCCCATCATGAAGGATGACGGCATTGAGTTCCTGAAACAGCTGCTGGCTGAGCATCCTGAGATCCAGAAGATACTGGAGATCGGAACAGCAGTCGGCTATTCCGCGATCCAGATGGCTTCAGTCAGAGAGGATATCGTCATTGACACGGTAGAGATCGATCCGGTATGTGCAGAAGAAGCTGTACGGAATATCGCTGATCAGCATTTATCGGACAGGATCTATGTTCATCATTGTGACGGTGCCGATTATGTAACGATGGCAGTCTATGATCTGATATTCATTGACGCCGCAAAATCACAGTATCAAAGATATCTGGAACACTTCATAGATAATTCCCATGAAGGAACGGTATTTGTGTTTGATAACCTGGCATTCCATGGAATCGTCGACAACAATGAGCTGTCACAGAACAGAAGTACAGTGCAGATGGCTCATAAGATCCTGAAGTTCAGAAATGATCTGCTGAAAGATGACCGCTTTGAAGCGGTATACTATCCGGATGCAGGCGACGGGATCGCGGTTGCAGTCAGAAAATCGTACGAGAGGCATTGACATGTCTCTCTTTTTAAGTGCGGCGGATCCGGTAAGGCATATGAAAAGGCCTGTGTCATGTGACATGACGCAGACCTGTTTTTTTTGCTCAGAATTTACCGCTGTGTGTATGGAATCCGCTGCTGTGATAGTTCGTTTGGATACCGCCTCCCGGACGGTTATGATTGCTGGAATCAGCAACTCTCATCCTTGAAACAGTATTATGCGTGAAGATGTCCAGTTTCTTTGTCAGCTGCACATGATTCAGATATGTGCCTGCGGTATGCTGAACACCGGTCGTCTTGTTCTTTGAGCGAAGGCCCAGACAGATCATAAGTGATGTGACCGCGGAACCGATCCCTACAGGCAGCGGGTTAACACCGCGCCGTCCAGGCTCAGGCTCCGGATCTGTTCCGGGACCGTCAATGATGATATTGTCATCTGTATTGTATTCGATCTCATGATAGGTGTAGTTTTCCAGGATCCTGTCGGATTCTTCATAGTATGTCCGGAATGCCTGGTACCAGTTTCCTGAAGAAAGATGGGTAACAACATCTTCAAGCATATCGTCCACGACAGGATCTGTGAATACATCATATGCGGAGCCGTAGACGGTCAGCGCATAGTCATGTTCCTTCATTGAAACAAGGAACAGAACGCCAGCGTGATCATTTCCGTACCCCAGTTCTTCAACGACATATACATTTTCTACATAATCCTGTGCATATGTATAACCGGCAAGGTCATTGGTAATGCGGAGATACACACCGCACTGCCGGTCCTGATACAGTTCAGCTCCGTATTCGGACAGCTCCTGTACTTCGTCTGAACTGAGCAGTCCGTATTCGTCTCTGACAAATTCCTCACTGTCAGCCTTGATATCTGCTGTCAGAATGATGGCTGCGCATCCTGCGCAGAGGGTGCCGAGCACTAGTTTCTTCATGTTCATACGCCGCCACCTACATTGAAAGGATCCCGAAGATCAGTGCAAACAGCAGCAATGCGATCGCAAGAAAATAGAGCAGGAACTTTCCGTTGTCTACAGGCAGATCACCGATCATTTTACCGGTCTGTCCGTTCATGACAAACAGATACGGTTTGCCGTTCCACCTTGTACTCAACACCCACACTGGAAGGAATGCATAGGAAGCACTTCCTGAAATGAAGCGGATATCCTGTTTCTGCGGCACAGCTGTTGAATAACCGGAAACAGTACGGTTCATTGCTGAAATGGTACTGTTGTACATACGCTCATTTGTACGCTTCTCGTTTTCGGCCTGATCAACGTCATATCTGTCAGCCAGATATCCGGCTAGATAAGACATCTTGAACGGTACAAGCTTTTCGTAATCAAACGGCTCAACAGCATCCATGTATTCGTCAGGCATTTTGGAACTGGCATCTGCAGGCACTTTTTCAAATGTCAGGATACCGTTTCTTGCGACCTGGAAATGGGATGTTGTAGTAACAGAGTAGTCGCCTTCTCTGTGAGTTGTGGATCTTGTTGCGTGATACGTCATTCTGGCGTCAACTGTTGCATCATACAGCCAGAAGGGTACATATACGCCCTTGATCTCCTCAATGTGGTTGGTTTCTGTAAATGCCCTCGGTACAAACGGCTTTCCTTTATAGAACTGCTGAAGTCTGCTGACGGCTTCTTCTTTCTTAAGCTGGAAAGGAAGCACATATTTCGGCTTCAAAGCTCCTTCAAACTGAGCCGGAACGATCGTCGGGTTGCCGCAGTAAGGACAGCTGGAAGCGCCTGTATGTGAGTCACAGATCAGCCTGGCTCCGCAGGAAGGACAGTTATATGCAGCGAGATTGGCTGCTTCCTCCTCCGTCCACTGGCCGGTTTCGCTTTCCCAGTTGTTTGTTTCAACACTCAGTGCCTGCTGATTGGCTTCACTGTAATAATCCTCTACCTCCTGAGGAGTAAACAGTGAATCACAGTAATCGCATTTTAATTGCTGTGTCGCAGAATCAAAGTGAAGCGGACCGCCGCAGTTAGGACATTGGTAATTAGTGACCTGTTCAGCCATGAGTCAACCTCCTTATGATGAAAAATGACGCCGTACCCATAAAGAGACGGCGTCACAGAACACGTGTTTTTACTGAGGTCTCTTTGTGCCGCAGTTTGTGCAGAAGTTGCCTGTCTGAACCTGTCCGCAATTCGGGCATGTCCATTCAAGAACCGGTCTCTTGGTACCGCAGTTCGTGCAGAAGTTTCCTGTACCGACCTGACCGCAATTCGGGCATGTCCAGCTGCCTGCTGCAGGATTCATCGCTGCCTGTGCAGGTACCGGCTG
>DMBB01000342.1:0-3868 GCA_003446295.1 Erysipelotrichaceae bacterium | reverse complement strand
GCTGCATTCAGTCCGACAAAGCCCATTGCTGCGCCGTTCGGGTTGTTGGCTGCATCGACCATGGACTGTGTCACAGCATTGACATATGCAGCTGTTCCCAGAGCCTGATTCGTATAGGCAGCCTGTGCCTGCATCTTCTTCAGGAGAGCTTCATCTGCTTCATCAGCCTTGATGCTGTTGATGCCGAAGCTTTCGATCTCGATGCCTCTTGTTTTTGCCCATTTCTCGGACAGTTCATCATTCAGAATGTTGCAGAGATCAGTTGTATGAGCGAGCAGAGCAGAATATCTGACGCCGGAAGCACCGATCTTTGCGAATGCGGGCTGCAGTGCAGTGAGCAGTTCGCTCTTCAGCATGCTTTCAATGTTGGATACAGCATATGTATCTTTGAAGTTGCCGCATACGTTTGTATAGAACAGGATCGGGTCTGTTACTTTCAGACTGTATTCACCGAAGCATTTCAGTGAGATATCAATATCGATTCCTGCTCTTTCATCAAGAACTCTGAAGGGGATCGGGGAAGCCGTGCCGTATTTCTGGCCAACCAGTTCCTTCATGTTGAAGTAGTAGATCCTCTGATCTTCAGCCGGCTGTCCGCCATACATGAATCTCTTGCCGATCTGTGCGAATGTGTTCTTAACACCATCGGACAGTGTGCTTGTGAAAATGGAAGGTTCTGTAGCTGAATCATATTTGTATTCGCCCGGTTCAGAGCAGATATCAACTACTTTGCCCTGTTCTACAATGATCATGCACTGGCCGTCTGCCACTGCGATCACGGAGCCGTCAGTAATGATATTGTCATTGCCGCGATTGCTGGAAAAACCTGATGTGCGTTTATGACCTTTGACAGCAATGATGTTGTTGGGGATTGCTTCGCAATAGAAATACTCTTTCCACTGATCGCTCAGTGTGCTTGTTGCTGCGCTCAGCGCTGCCTGAATTAAACCCATATTTATATTTCTCCTTTGCTTGTTTCTTTACTTAATATTATATAGGAATTCAAGGGTATTCAACAGTAAACGACCCTCTGATATTTAAAATTGCCGCTGAATACGGCAATTTCTGAAATCATTCTGTTTTATTTCGGCTGTTCGCATTGACCAGTTTTTCCGCATTCATCAATGCTCCGTCAACAGGCGGAACAGCGAGTATTCGAACCATGTTTCCGGTCTCTCCAGGCAGCTGTTTGCGGATCATTTCAGTCAGTTTTGTGTTGTTTGTCATTCCTCCCGACAGGATCACAGGCACCGGCTTCCCATCAAATGGCTTGAGAGCTGTTTCAATGATCCGGACTGTTTCCTGAATGTTTCTTGAAATGATCGTCTGTGCTGTCTGATCGCCTGCCTCTGCTGCCTCAAAGGCCAGCTGGGCAAATGATGCGATATACGGTTTTCCCAGCTGATAGATCTTTGAGAGAAGCTGCGTACTGCAGAGACCAGCCTTCTGCTCAACCATTTCTGAGAGAAGCGTATCGCTGCCGGTATGGTCTATGGCTGAGTAATAGGCGCTCAGCACATCGCACCCGTAGTTGTAGCCGCTTCCGCCCCGGTCCAGCAGATAACCCCAGCCTCCCGTACGATATCTGGTACCGTCCTTCACAGAGAATGCGCAGATGCCTGTGCCGAGGATGAGGATCATTCCGTCATGACCATTCAGGCCGGCAGACAGGATGTTTTCGATGTCGCCGCCGGCATCTGATCCGGCAAAGCCTGCTTCCTGCATGCATGCCCTGATCCTGTCCCGGTTTTCTCCTGATGCAGCGCCTGCAATTCCGGCATATGCGTAAACTGTTTCTGCAGGGATATCCGCAAGGACTGTTCTGATTCCGCTGTTCAGTATTTCAAGTGCTTTCCCGATACCCGTATCATTCGGGTTGGAAGGCCCCAGAACAGCTTCACGGACTGTATTTCCCGTGCTGTCTGTCAGTTTGAATCTTGTCTTTGTACCGCCTCCGTCAATGCCGAGGAGATAATATGCATGCCCCGTCACTTATAAAGCCTCTTCAGTTGTCAAATGTCATTTCTACGCTGCATGAATCATCGCAGTCTGTATTTTCATTGACTGCATCTGATGTGACCACATCAATATCTATATATTGCGAGAGCCATTCAGAGAATGCTTCAGCAGTTTTGTAATAGGGAAGATCTTCATCAGATACCGGATCCAGATATGCTTTGACTTCACCGCCCTCAAATACAAATACAGAAGGCGTATACTCAACGATACTTGTGACAGGCGTCTCAACGTCCTTCAGGTCCGTATATGAAACCTGACGGAAATCAGCCTGTCCGGATTCTGCGACTGCTTCAATGACCGGTTTGAAGGAAGCACAGCTCGTGCAGCCTGGCAGGTAGACATACAGGACGAAGCGGCTGCCTTCATCGATCAGTTTGTTCAGTTCTTTTCCATCGGCGATGGATGTCAGATGCTCCGATTCCGGGACGACTTCTGAAACAGGTTCCTCTGTCGGCAGCGCGAAAGGATCCTCGTCACGCATAGGATGCAGAGAGTCAAAGTCAATGTAATGGTAGGGAACTTTGTAGAAGTCATAGTAGACTTTGCCGTTTTCTTCCCGTTTGACTTCAACTTTGTTTTTCCCTTCGTAATACCAGTATCCGCCGGTATTGTAGATCTTGTTTTCATCCCAGCCGAGTGATACCAGCAGATGTTTTGTCATGCCTGCGTATCCGCCGCCTCCGCACATGAGGAAGATCGTTTTGTCTTTCGGAAAATAGTATTCCAGGATATCCATGGATTCTTCGTAGTTCTCCCAAAGACTTCCTTCTTTTCCAATCGTGAAGAGTGTTTTCCCGGTATATGAATCTCCGACTTCCTCGGGAAGACCTACAACATTGCACAGATAGGGGTACGGAACGACCTCAAATCCGTCAACATATCCGGAGAGATAGCTGTCTCCGCCGATCGCTTCATAATTTGCTTCATCTTTCAGCATGCGCATATCACGGTATACACTGTCCTCACGTGACAGATATTCATCGATCGTGGCCTCGTTGATATTCTTATCGATCCCGAGTTCACCTCTCATACCGGATTCAAGCTCCGGAAGCGGAAGTTCTTTTTCTGCTTTCGCAGGTGCCTGACAGCCTGTGATCATTGCGGCTGCCACTGCTGTTAGTAATAGTCTGTTTATTTTCATGTTGGCCTCCGAAATCATGTATTGGCATTATTATAGCCTGTTTTGAGTCTGCTGTCAGATTCACAGCTCCTCTGTTTCTTAATGTTGCTAATCGGTATTCTGAATGAAATGCAGACACAAAAGGTCTTCTTTCTGAATATGATCCGGAAAGAAGACCAAAGCTGCTTTATTCTGTTTTTTCCGGTATTGATCTGATCACACCAGGCAGTTCCTTCATGGAATCTGCTCTGTACAGTGCATCAGGCACGGTACCGAATCCATAAGATACAAAGATGAACGGAACATCCGCGATCCTGCAGCAGTCAGCGTCTTTTTGCGTATCACCGACATATACCGGATTCTGAAGATGGTAGTCAGAGACCATCTTCCTGAGATTGTCCTGTTTGTCCAGTCCGTTGTCTCCGAAACAGAGGTGCCCCTTGACGTACGGATCAAGTCCGCCGTATGCCATGACTGCTTCAATATACCCCTGACCGCAGTTGGAAAGGATATACAGATCATAGTCTTTGCTCAGCAGTTCAAATGTTTCCCTGACATCCGGATAGAGATTCGTTCCGTTTGTGCGGATTTCAATGTTTTCTTCAGCTTCCAGATGGCCTAAAACCTCTCTGGAAACAGTTAGCGGTACTTCCGGCATAACAGCCAGCGCCCAGTCATCCATGGTCTTTCCCATCAGGGAGGATGCGAGTTCTCTGTTCAGCGGAATAT
>DMBB01000118.1 GCA_003446295.1 Erysipelotrichaceae bacterium | reverse complement strand
GCAAAGTCATTCTTGCAGGCAACGATGCAGCCGGTCGTATCTTTATCGATCCTGTGGACGATGCCGGGACGGATCACACCGTTGATGCCTGAGAGATCCTTGCAGTGATACAGCAGTGCGTTGACCAACGTGCCGGTGTAGATCCCGGATGCGGGATGAACGATCATCCCTTTTGGTTTGTTGATGACGATGACATCTTCATCTTCATACAGGATATCGAGAGGTATGTTTTCCGGCTGCAGATCCATCGGCTGATCTTCCGGAACATCTGCTTCAATGATATCCCCTGCGCATACGGCATAACTGCTTTTCACAGGTTTTCCGTTGACTGTGATCAGACCGTCTTTAACAAGTGCCTGCACGCGGCTGCGCGAGAGATCACTGACATCGCTCAGATACCGGTCGATCCGTACACCTGAGTCTTCAGCTGCTTCAAATCTGAGTTTTGCCATCCGCCTTCTCCTTCCTCTCTTCCAATATCATTTCAATGATCATCAGACCGACTCCGATGCACAGCGCGCTGTCTGCGACATTGAAGATCGGGAAATCATAACCGAAAATAATAAAATCCAGAAAATCACGTACATAGCCAAGCATCAGCCTGTCGATCAGGTTGCCCAGTGCTCCGCTTGCCATCAGAGCAAATACGATCGTCTGAAGCTTGTTTCCTGCTTTGTGCGCGCGTTCCATCAGATATGACAGGCCGACAAAAGCCACTGCGGCAACCACACAAAGAGCGGCCGTAGCCTGTCCGCCTGAGAACATGCTCCAGGCAACACCGGTATTTTTTGCATAGGTCAAATAGAAGAAGCCCGGTATGATCTCCATATGTGCATACTGCATCGGTGAAGCAGCGATCACGTATTTGGTCAGCTGATCGATCACCAGTACAGCTATCATCAAAATATAACGCATATCATTCTCCTGTCTGCTCAATAATATTAGCCGTATTCAGGACGGTTGACCAGTCAAAAAAACCTGCACTGTTTAAGATGCAGATTGTTTGATACAGGATCAGTTCTTTGAAACGCTGTATTCCTTGAGTGCATGCGCGATCTGATCAGGGCATGATGAACTCTTGGATCCGCATTTGATGCCGTCAAGGCGTTCAATGACTTCATTGATCTCCATGCCTTTCAGCAGGCTGGCAATACCCTTCAGGTTGCCGTTGCATCCGCCTGTAACGACTACTTTTTCTATCTTCCCCTCATTGAGATCAAAGTCCATCTGTCTGGAACATACGCCCTTCGGTATATAAGTAAAATGTTCACTCATTGTTCTGTTCTCCTTCACGCAGTGTATTTTAGCATTAATTTTTTTGAATTCAAAATGTTATACATCGCAATTTGTGTGATATAAACAGAATATGACAGAATTCAGAATTGATCAGCTGCGAAGCGAAACATATGAAGCATTGAAGAAAATGGGCATCGGCGAGCTCTCTGAAATACAGAAGTCATGCATTCCGGCGGCACTGGAAGGAAGAGACGTGTATGCATGCGCGCCGACAGGTACCGGCAAAACAGCAGCTTATCTGATTCCCGTGCTGGAACATGCCCAGCAGCAGATGAAGACAAAGCACAAGCCATGCGCAGTCATTCTTTCTCCGACAAGGGAGCTTGCTTCACAGATCGCGGATGTGTCCAGAAAACTTCTTTCTACCCGGGAAGGCATACGCACTGCCCTGCTGACCGGCGGAACAGATATGAACAGACAGGTCCGTTCATTCAGAAATTCCGCTGATATCGTTGTAGGTACGCCTGCCAGGATCTGTGATCATCTGAGACGCCATACGCTCAAGACAGATGAGATCAGGTATCTGATCATTGATGAAGCGGATGAGATGCTGACGATGGGCTTCTATGAAGACGTGCGCAATGCGGTAAATGCGCTCAGCGGCTGTCAGATCCTGATGTTCAGCGCAACGGACACGGAGCAAACCAGAAAACTTGCTTCAGAAATACTCAGGGATCCCGTGGAGATACGGATCAGTTCGGACCCCCTGCTGAAGCACAGGATCCGCCTGTACCACTGCATCTGCAAGGAAAGCGATAAACAGGCTGTTCTCAAAGAACTGCTGTACAGGAACGAAGCACCGCAGATCCTGATATTCTGCAGTATGAGAAATACATGCGACCGCATCAGTTCCATGCTCAGAAGCATCGGGTACAGCTGTGATACCGTACACAGTGAGATGGATCCCAATGTGCGCAGACGCATCATGAGGTCATTTAAGGATCATCGTATCAGGATACTGACAGCTACCGATGTAGCTGCCAGAGGAATCGATATTGCTGATGTCCGGCTCGTCATCAACTATGACTGTCCGCAGGATATCAGATCATTCGTGCACAGGATCGGCCGTACAGGCAGGTCCAATACTGAAGGCATCGTCATTTCCATGTTTACGGAAAAGGAATCAGCAGAACTGACCTTACTGCAGAAGGAAACAGGACTCACCTCGGAAAAACTGAATATACGCGTCAGGAAGCATAACAGACGCCAGCCGGTATAATGCCGGCTTTTTCATATAAAAACCTGTATGCACAGGCATACAGGCTGATGGATCATGATCAGTAATTATTGCGTTTGATCTCGAAATAAGCCTGAGGATGTGCACATACAGGACATACTTCCGGTGCTTCCTCAGCAACGACTGTATAGCCGCAGTTTCTGCACTGCCATACAACGGCTTCACTCTTTGCAAATACGGTTTTTCCGGTGAGATTCTCGAGCAGTCTGCGATAGCGTTCCTCATGTTCTTTTTCAATAGCCGCTACGCCTCTGAAGCTTTCAGCGATCTCAGGGAAACCTTCTTTTTCAGCAGTCTCGGCGAACCTGGCATACATATCTGTCCATTCATAGTTCTCGCCTGATGCTGCCTGGTTCAGGTTGTCTTCTGTATCATGGATCGAACCGCCCTGCAGCAGCTTAAACCACATTTTGGCGTGTTCTTTTTCATTGCCTGCAGTCAGTGTGAAGAATTCGGCAATCTGTTCGAATCCTTCCTTTTTTGCTTTGCTTGCCCAGTAGTCATACTTGTTTCTGGCCATGCTTTCCCCGGCAAATGCAGTTTCAAGATTCTTGTAGGTTTCTGTTCCTTTTAAGTCCTTCATAATAATGCCTCCTGTGTCAATTATATGACCCATACACCGGTTAGAAAAGACATACGCTCGTGGAAACATCTGCATACAGGCGTATACAG
The DNA here is from genome assembly GCA_003446295.1 of Erysipelotrichaceae bacterium. Next base: position 1,901 of record DMBB01000118.1, on the reverse strand, counting down.
TATCGGAGGAAGTTCATGCTGTATGTATTTTCAATGATCCTTGGTCTGCTGAGTGTGCGTTATCCATCGTATCGGACATGTTCTGAATATGACCTGCCGGCCGGTTTTATGTTTGCGCTTTGTTCTTTTCTGCTGAAGTGTCATGTTTCCCATCCGCTTCTGATCCCTGTCTGTTTATTTGCGGCGGCCGCTGATCTGCGTACCGGGGAAATACCGGATCTCAGCAGTCTGCTGATTCTCATTTATGCGGCTTATTGCCGGGTTTTTGATCCGTTCAGTGTCATCATACTTTTTGTCACAACACTGTTATCGATCAATCAAATGCTAGGATTCGGCGATGTTAAGCTGTTGTCGGCGTGGTCAGTATTGTTCGGCATCGGTACCCTGAAGGCAGTCATGAGCGCATCATTTACCGCACTTCCGTTTGCTTTGCTGAACAGAAAAACGAGGCAGATCGTATTTGCCCCGTTTCTTTGCATTGGTTTTCTGTTCTGTCTTATTTCTGAATAAGCGGCAGTTCAAACCAGAACGTGCTGCCTTCATTCATTTTCGAGCGCACGCCGTATTCCGCATCATGCAGGTCGAGGATCTCTCTGACGATGGAAAGTCCCAGCCCGCTGCCGCTGCTGAATCGGACATGCTGTTTATCAACTTTATAGTAGCGGTCCCATATATTTTTCAGGTTCTTTTCATCAATTCCTTCGCCGAAGTCTTTGACTTCTGTTCTGACATGTCCGTTCTCAAGCGTCATCGAAATGATGACCTTCCGGGAATCGCCTGAATAATTGATGGCGTTTGTCATAAAGTTGTTGAATACCTGCTGTATGCGCTTCTCATCCGCATGCACCATTGCTGTCTCGGGCAGATGCACTTCGAACTCAAACGATTCGTTGTACTGATATACATCGTATTTTCTGATCTCATTTCTGATCAGCTCAGCAAGGTCGAAATCCGTCAGTTCCAGCGTGATCCTGCCTGCCTGCATTTTGGACAGGTCGAGCAGATCATTTACCAGGACGGTCAGACGTTTTGATTCATCGATAATGACCTGCAGGTTCTCCTCATTGTTTTCGCCAGGCAGATCCTTCATCATCTCTCCGTATCCGGAGATCATGGTCAGCGGAGTCCTTAAGTCATGGGAAACATTCGCAATGAGATCACGTTTTGCCTGGTCAGCCTTTCTGATATCTTCGGCTGCCTGTTCCAGCGTTTCGTTCAGCTGCTGTGCTTCACGGTACTGATTGTTCTTCTCATCCGCATGGTAGGCACCGTCCGGCAGTCTGGCTGCTTCCTTGGTGATGCTGCTGAGGGGAAGCGCGATCTTTCTGTTCAGCACGATGATGATCAGTGTGATCAGAACAACCACGATCAGCGTGATCCATTTCAGCTGGGAACGGAGCGTATCCGTTGTAGCGTTCAGAGGCGTGATGCCCGTATATACCATGACAACATTCAGATCGTCACCGTTATCGATGATCTTCGTGTAGGTGATCTCCTTGAGTTCCCTTCCGTTCAGTTCAAATCCCGGATCTGTCTTTGTGTTCAGATAGGAGCCGCCGTTCTCCACAGCATTGTCTATGTTTTCCTTCAGCTCCCTGCCCTTCATCCTGTACAGCGCGCAGCCTGAATTGCCGGCGGTCACAGTCATATTGCTGGTCAGGATCCTGACGCATGTTTCATTCTGAAGAGAGATATCATAGATCGCCTCATTGAGATCTTCCTCACTGCTGAGGATCGCTTCAGAGACTGTATCTGCTGTCTTCTTGACTGCCGATATCTTTGACTTCTCAAACATCGGCTGCAGCAGGAACATCTGAAAGATCCAGATCACTGAGATCAGAACAGCAGCGAACGTTCCCAGATAGATCGCGATCTGCCATTTCAGACTATTCTTTTTCAAA
>DMBB01000317.1 GCA_003446295.1 Erysipelotrichaceae bacterium | reverse complement strand
TAATATTTACAATGATAACAGGGGGGAAATCATGTTTCACGTAGTTGTGAATCCTGCAGGTGCTTCGGGAAAAACCGGAAAGCAGTGGAAAAAGCTTGAAGAGATCCTGCACAATGAACATGTATCATATGATGTGCATTATTCAACACCTGTTTTTGGTATTGAAGATATCTGCCGTGATCTCACAAAGAATGCGGAAGACAGTGTTGATCTGATCATCGTCGGCGGAGACGGGACAATGAATGAGGCAGTGAACGGGATCACCGATTTTTCCAAAGTACGTCTTGGTTATGTTCCTGCCGGCTCAGGCAATGATCTGGCACGCAGTCTTTCACTTCCGAAGGACAGAAGCGAGATCCTGCTAACGATCATTCAGGGAGAAGTCAGACGCACGGTCGACGTCGGAGAGGTGACCTTTCATAATACGTACGATATCATCAAAGGCAGTCCGAAAGCGTTTGTGCCGGGAAAGCCTGTGAACAGAAGATTCATGTCAGGGTGCGGCATCGGTTTTGATGCGCACATCTGCCAGCAGGTGCTTGTTTCGAAATTCAAGAATGTGCTGAACAAGGTGCATCTTGGCAAGCTGGTCTATGTGGCAACTGCAGCCAAGGTGATCATGACCGAGAAAATGGTACCGTTTGAAATCACAACAGCAGAGGGCAGTACTTCTTACGGGAAGTGCCTGTTTACAGTCGGCATGAATGAGCCGTATGAAGGAGGAGGCTTCCGCTTCTGTCCGCATGCGGATGATCAAGACGGAAAGCTTACCATGTGCACTGCTGACAACATGAGGAAAATTGATTTCTTCCGCATCTTCCCGTATGCATATCACGGGAATCATCTGAAGTTCCGCGGCGTTACGGAATATGCGTCGGAAACACTTGATATCAAAACGGAAGAACCGCTTTGGGTACATACGGATGGAGAGGTGGCATGCCGCAGCAGCCGCATTTCAATGCGTTTACTCGGGAATCAGCTGAAGCTGCTGATGTAGGAGATCATATATGGCAAAGAGCATTTACACTGAAGGCTACACACAGAACCGCGAACTGTCCTGGATGCGGTTTAACAACCGCGTGCTGGATGAGGCAAAGGACAAGGATGTCCCGCTCCTGGAGCGCCTCAAATTCGCAGCGATCCATGCGTCAAATCTCGACGAGTTTTTTACCGTGCGTGTCGGCAGTCTGTATGAAATGAAACGGGCTGAACCTGACGGGATCGACAAGCTCTCAGGTATGAGCGTGAAGCAGCAGCTGGATGCGATCTATTCGCGGGCAAAGAAAGATATAGCCAAGCGTGAAAAGATCATGTCCGAGCTGAAAGCAGAACTGAACGCGGCCAATATTTTCCAGGTCATGCCTGCGGACTGTTCAAAGAGTGAGCAGAAGTATCTGAGAAGATATTTTCATGACAAGGTCCTGCCTGTTGTAAGTCCGCAGGTGGTAGATACCGTTCACCCGCTGCCCAGACTTCAGTCCGGCGTGATCTACTGTGCAGGGATCCTGAGATATAAAAACCGTGATTCCTTTGCATTTGCGGCCGTTCCGGATGTGCTTCCCAAAATGATCAAGCTCCCGGATGAAACTTCCTGCAGATACGTACTGATGGAAGATCTGATCCATTCCGAGCTCGGCTCACTGATCAAGGGCTCCACAGTACTGGAAACGCTGAAATTCCGTATTCTGCGAAGCGCCGATGTTGACCCGGAAGATGAGATGTTTGAGGACATCGAAGATTACCGTGAAAAAATGGAAAAGGTCCTGAAACAGCGCAGAAGGATGCGTGTTGTCAGACTGGATCTCTCCAGAAAGCCAAGCACACAGCTGAAAAAATATCTGATGGACCATCTGAAGGCAGAACCTTCCTGCCTGTTTGAGTTCCACCAGTCTCTCGACATGAAATATGCATTCTCGCTCGGATCGCTGCTGAAGGCGGAAGATGCGCAGGCTCTGCAGTATGAAAAATACGAACCGAAGCTGTCAGCTGCGTTTGATTATGAAAAACCGATCTTTGATCAGGTGAAAAAGAAGGATGTGCTGCTGTCATATCCTTATGAAAGTATGGATCCGTTCCTGCTGCTTGTGCGGCAGGCTGCCGGTGATCCCGATGTTACATCGATCAGGATCACGATCTACCGTCTTGCCAGACAGGCCAGACTGGTGGATTACCTCTGTCAGGCAGCGGAAAACGGCAAGGAAGTCGATGTGCTGATCGAACTGAAAGCACGTTTTGATGAGCAGAACAACATTGACTACAGCGAACGTCTTGAGGATTCCGGCGTCACTGTCATGTACGGGTATACGAACTACAAAGTCCATTCAAAGATCTGCCTGATCACCCGTATGAAAAACAGCAGACCTGAGCATGTTGTTCTGATCGCAACAGGCAACTTCAATGAAAATACTGCCAAACAGTATACGGACCTTGCCTATCTGACAGGCAGGGCAGCCATTGCAAGAGATGCTGCTGCGTTCTTCCGCAATATGATGATCGGCAAGCTGGACGGTTCCTACCGTAACCTGCTGGTAGCACCGGTATCGCTGAAATCCGGATTGATCGAAATGATCAGGGCGGAAGCAGAGAAAGGTGAGAACGGCAGGATCATTGCCAAAGTCAACGCGATCACAGATGAAGAACTCATCCGCGAGCTGCAGAAGGCGTCCGCAGCAGGCGTACAGATCGATCTGATCGTCAGAGGCATTTCGTGCATTCTTCCGGAAGTAAAGGGAAGAACAGATACGATCCATATCCGTTCGATCGTCGGCAGATATCTGGAACATTCCAGGATCTATGTTTTCGGTGAAGGAAAAGATGAGAAGATGTATATATCTTCCGCTGACTTCATGACAAGAAATACAGATAAGCGTGTAGAGATCGCCGTACCGATCATGAGTCCCCAGTGCAGACAGCAGATTCACCAGTATCTGGACATCTGCTTCAGGGATAATGTGAAGGCACGAAAAATGAAACCGGACGGCAAGTATGCAAAGTTCAAGAGCGGTGAAGAAAAGCTCAGCAGCCAGGATGAACTGATGCGCATTACCAAAGGTTCTGACCAGACGATACCGGTTCCTCAGAGACGTCAGTCCATCGCAGTATTCCGGACGGTATATCAGAAGAAAAACAGCAAATGATACAGCAAAGCCGGCAGTGAACAGAGGCTAAGATCGATTCAAAGAAAAAGATGTGAGAGGATCATATTCCGGAGAAGGAGGATCCCTCACATTTTTTCTGTTTTCTGCAGGAAAAATGCAGATCTATGATCAGTGTTCACTACAGTCATGCGGCAGTGAAGTTTGCTTCCTTTGACATAACGCTGGAGCCCTGTTCTGATCAGGATGTGACCGATACATTACCGGAGTATTCTTACCGAAGGTATAAAATACCTGGTCATTACAAAAAGGACATCGGAAGGGTTAGGTTTTTGGTAAGATAGGAAAGATGAAATATAAATTTTACATGATATGTGTCCTGCTGTTCTTTCTGACCGCCTGTTTCCTGATGAGACAGGTATTCCGGAAGAAGCAGACTTCCCGGTTTTGGCGATTCTTTTCTGCTGCCTGCGCTGCCATACTTTTTCTTCTTTCCGAAGGCTTTGTATGGCTGAAAGACGTTTATCACGCGGAAGATAAAGCACTGCGGTATCTTGAAAGCAGCGGCCGGGTGATCGTAAACAGGACGGCAAACGGATATCTGTTTGACGGCCCTGGCAGTGATTCTGCCTTGATCTTTTATCCGGGTGCCAAGGTTGAAGCGGAGGCATACGCGCCGCTGCTTTATTCCCTTGCGGAAGCCGGGGAGGATGTGTTCCTGGTACGGATGCCTTTTCAGATCGCGCTTCTTGGGATCAATGAGGCGGAAACGCTGATCGGGAACTTTGATTATGACAGCTGGTATCTTGCCGGCCACTCCATGGGCGGGGTGGCTGCCGCCGCATATGCCGCAAAGCATGCGGAAGAGATCAGCGGTATTGTGTACCTGGCATCATATCCTGCGACAGATACAGATGATGCGGTCAGGGTGCTGTCTGTATACGGGGATCAGGACGGTGTCCTGAACATGCAGGCGTATGAAAACAGCAGGAAGTATGTTCCGCCCGGAGCGCAGGAAAAGGTGATTCATGGCGGAAACCATGCACAGTTCGGTGATTACGGGGAACAGAAAGGCGATGGGAAAGCGCTGATTCCGGCTGAAGAACAGCAGGAAGAAACGGTAAGGGCGATCCTGTACTGGCTGGGAAAATGATTGCTGCATTCTGCTTTTCCGTGACGATTCTGTTTCAAATCAAAAGGTCTGCTTTTTGGCAGGCCTTTCATTCATTGGTATTTAATGATGATCTGAATGTTTTTGTGCTGTTTACTTCTTTTTCTTCTTCGGAGAATAATCCGTGATCCCAAGGTCCTTGAGCAGAGCCGCCTTGTACGTTGAGAATGTTGCGAGACGTTCCTGGGTAACTTCCGGATAGCGCGGATCCATATCCTGGAGCGTGGAGAGAATGATCTCACTGACGACGTAGCGCATATACCATTTGTGGTCAGCAGGTACGACATACCAGGGGCAGATCTTTGTGGCTGTGCTGTTGATCGCATCTTCAAATGCGCGCATATAATCATCCCAGTAAACGCGTTCTTCATAGTCGCCTCCGGAGAATTTCCAGTTTTTCTCCGGTTCCTCGATCCTGCTCAAAAACCGTCTTGCCTGTTCGTCTTTTGAAACATTGAGGAATATTTTGACGGTACGGACATTATTATGATACAGATATGTTTCAAAATTTGTAATGTCCTCATAGCGGTATTCCAGAGCGCGCTCAAAATCGGTGATCCTTCTGGCATTTGCCTGCGACTGCCACAGCTTCTTGACCTTCCAGATCAGGACTTCTTCATAATGGGAACGGTTGAAGATCGCGATCTCACCTTTGGCAGGCACCTGCTGTGCGATCCGCCATAGGTAATCATGCGCCAGTTCCGTGGAATTCGGTGATTTGAAGGCTGCCTCATGGACTCCGTGGGGAGAAAGACACTGCAGCACAGCCTGTATGGTGCCGTCTTTGCCTGCTGCGTCCATCGCCTGGAACAGGAAGATCACGCCTTCGCGTTTATCGGCATAGAGTTTCTGCTGGAGCTCATCGATCTGTTCGATGTTCGCTTTCATTTTTTCCTTGGCGTCCTGCTTATTCTTGCATAAAGAGGTCTCATCAGTGGAAACCCTGCTCAGATCAAGCGTTCTTGACCCGTCATATATGTATTGTGTAAACATGGAATTATGCCCGTCCTTTTCAATAATACTAACACGAAACAACTCATACAGAAATAATGAATCATGCGCTTCGGCATGGTATAATTAACGCTGTTTGGAGGGGATTATGAATCAGATGTCAAATTATATCCTGATCGTCCTGTTTTTGGGACTGGCGATCTGGCAAGGGGTCGGTTATTTCCGTACAAAGGGGAAGATCACAATCTATGACAAATTGTGGTCAGGCACAAGGATATTGTTTGTAGCTGCAGCCATTCTCGGTGCAGCAACCTTGCTTGTATATACAGGCCCGATCGAGTTCATCAGGATACTGAGCATGCTGCTGTGCGTTGTCAGCTATCTGCTGTGCCGTGACGGTATCGGTGATGAGGGTGTCTGCGTCAATGGCAGCTTCTATCCGTACGGGACAGTCAGAGCCTATGATTTTCAGCAGGAAAAGAAGAGCTTCTTTGCCGTATTTACGGTCAATGAACCGGGTTCTTCCAAGAACGGCAACTACAATATCAACATCAACTTCGATCTGAAGGATGAAGAAGCAGTCAAAGCGCTTCTGAAAAAGCGGATCGGCAAAAAGTACACACGCATGAAGGTGAAGAGATAAGGCATCCGGAAAAGGGTGCTTTTCTTTTGGCAGTGATTGACAAGCGGAATATCAGTGGTATTATATAGTCAAAATGACTATATATCAGGAGGCTGTATGGAGAAAGTAAATGCGCAGGGACTGACAGAAAAAGAGTTTCTTGAGCAGTATGACGATTCTGCTTTCAGACATCCTTCGAATACCGTTGATATGGTCCTGATGACCGTATCAGAAGGTCAGCTGAAGCTGCTTCTCATACGCAGAGGAAACCATCCGTGGATCCATCAATGGGCACTGCCGGGCGGATTTGTCGAATTTGACGAAGACCTGGACGATGCGGTGCTGAGGGAACTGAAGGAAGAAACAGCCATCGACGAAGAATTCTATTTCACCCAGCTTTATACATTCGGAAGCGCGGACCGCGATCCAAGGACAAGGGTTATATCGACAATGTATCTTGCGCTTACGGATGAATCCAACATCAGAAGATCCAAAGCGGGAGATGATGCGGCGGAAACAGGATGGTTTACCGTGAAGCGCACGGTCGTTTCGCAGGATGACGGTCATCAGACATCCGTCCTTACGCTTGATAAGGATGATGTGCATATCGCATATGAGATCACCGATAAGGCAAACAGGAATTATGTCAAAACAACATCAAGACTGCTAGAGGAAAGCAGTGAAGCGCTGGCTGCCGATCATATCAAGGCGGTCAACATGGCTGTTGATCTGCTGAGAAACCGTGCAGCATCCACCGGCATTCTCTTCAACCTGCTTCCCGAAGAGATGACGCTGAGACAGATCCAGGATGCATATGAAGCCGTCGTCGGCCATAAGACCGACACGGGAAACTTCCGCCGTGATATCAAGCGCATGCTGGTCAATACCGGCAGAACAAGAAAATCAGCGGGCAAACAGGCTGCACTTTACAGATTCAATCCAATGTTTCGTTATCTGGAGGAAAACTTATGAAACATGTACTGATCGCAGTCGATCTTCAGAATGATTTCGTTTCCATGGCACTTGGAACAAAAGAGGCTGTGGAGATCATCCCGGCAGCCGTAAAGGAGATCGAAGATCCCTATTATGACACTGTCATCGCAACACTCGACACCCATACGGAAGACTATCTGAATACCTTCGAAGGAAAGCATCTGCCGGTCGTTCACTGTGTGAAAGGAACGGAAGGCTGGAAACTGGAGGAGCATATTGAGCAGGCAGTCACAAAGCGCAATGGCATGCGTATTGAAAAGCCGACCTTCGGCAGTACAGAACTGCTTGATCTTCTGCTGAAGGAACAGCCTGAATCCGTAACACTGATCGGTCTGTGCACGGATATCTGCGTCGTATCCAACGCAATGCTTGTCAGAGCCGGTCTCCACGAAACACCGATCCGCGTCAAGGCAGCTGCCTGTGCGGGGACAACACCTGAGAATCACGATCATGCACTGGCAGTCATGAGATCCTGCCAGATCGAAATACTGTAATAAGGGGGAAATTATGAGTATCAATGCTGAAGTTTATATTCCGGATGAAGATTACGACAATCCGGCAATGATCACGGATTTCTATGAATTCACAATGGCAAACTGCCTGTTCCTGCACGGCTATAAGGATACCGTCATGGTATTCGACATGTTCTACAGGGACAATCCAGATGATCAGGGCTATGCGATCAGCTGCGGACAGCATAAGCTTGTGAAATTCCTGCAGAACTATCATTTCAATGAACAGGACCTGATCTGGCTGCGCACAAAGGGCATGAGCCAGGAATTCTGCGACTACCTCAGGACCTACCGCTGGAAAGGTGATGTTTATGCACTGAAAGAAGGCACGGTCTGCTATCCGCAGGTTCCGATGGTCCGTATTGAATGCGATATGGTCGGCGCGATCCTGATCGAAACATATCTGCTGCAGACAATGAATTTCCATTCACTGATCGCTACAAAAGCAACCAAGATCTCCGGTCTGAATATCCATAAGCCCAGAAACGTCATGGAATTCGGCACAAGGCGTGCCCAGGGTGCTTCAGCAGGCAATGACGGCGCATATGCCGCAATACTCGGCGGCTGCATCGGCACGGCAAACTGCCTTGCGGAAATGCGCTATGGCGAGGATGTGAAGGCAGTCGGCACGATCGCGCACTCCTTCATCGAATTCTTCCCGACAGAACTGGAAGCGTTCCGGGCATATGCAGATACATATCCGAACAATGTTTCACTGTTGCTGGATACTTACAATATCCTGGAATCAGGCCTTCCGAACCTGATCAGACTGGATGATGAACTGATCGCAAAGTATCCGGATGATCCGAATAAGCGCGTCAAGAGCGCGAGGATCGATTCCGGCGACCTTGCCAGAGGCTATAAGAGACTGCGCAAAGCACTGGATGCGGCAGGAAAGACATATGTCAAGCTCGTGGCTTCCAACTCTCTGGATGAAAAGAAAATGGCCAATATGGAGCTGTATGAAGGCGCAAAATTCGATTCATACGGCGTCGGTGAAAAACTGATCACTTCCGCTACAGATCCTGTGTTCGGCGGTGTTTACAAGCTTGTGGCAGTCAAAAATGAAGACGGCAGCTACAGTCCGAAAATGAAATGCTCCGACTCCGCTTCCAAAGCGATCATTCCCGGCAAGCTGATGGCATGGCGTGTGTTTGATGAAGAAGGAAAAGGTCAGTGCGACATTATTTCCATGGATGATGAAGTGGTGGAAGCCGGCAAGCCGATCGAAGTATACAGTCTCAATCCGGATGATTACAGACCGTTCCGCACGATCGTACCGACCAGTGTAGAGCAGCTGCTCGTACCGCACATCATCGGCGGTGAACTGGTCATCGATCTGCCGGATATCAAAACCAAGAAGGCATATATCAAAGATCAGCTTGAACACCGTGTATGGGAGAGTGAACTGCGTCCTGAGATGCCGCATGTGCACTATGTAGACCTGACGCTGAAGGTCAAGAAGTGCCGTGATGATATGTATGAAAGTCTGCACGGAGGTAAGATCTGATACGGGCGCTGGTCTGCGGAGGAGCCTTTAATCCTCCGACAAAGGCACATATTGAACTGGCTGATGAAGTCAGAAGAAAGCTCGGCTATGACAAGGTGATCTTTGTCCCGAGCAAGCAGACCTACATCAGAAATGAACAGGGAAAGGACTTTGCCTTTGACAATGAAACAAGACTGGCAATGCTGGAAAAGATCGCAGAGAACCGGGAATGGATGGAAGTATGCGATTATGAACTGAATGCCGACCATCAGCCCCGCACATATGAAACGCTGTGCATGCTGAGGGATCAAGGGTATGAAGTCAGACTGCTCTTTGGTTCCGACAAGCTTCAGGAACTGGAAACAGGCTGGAAGCACATTCCCGAGCTGTGCAGGGAATTCGGCATAGCTGTGATGTCCAGGGATGACGATGATGCTGAACAGATCATCGCATCAGATCCCTATCTGTCTTCCCTGAAGGAATATATGACAGTTGTGAAGACGGATGATGCATATCGTGATATATCCAGCACTCAGGTGAGACAGCAGATCCGGGCAATGCTGGAAGCTTCAGACCGGATCATGGAGATGGTACCCGAAGAACTGGCGGATCTCCATGAATATTTGAGGAAATAGAATATGAAAAACCAGATGATCTATGCAGCAGCTGCCGTACCTTCCATGAGGGTGGCAGATGTGAAATACAATACGGAACAGATCAAACAGATGCTGCATACGTGCAGTGACTGCGGTATCGTGGTATTCCCGGAGCTTTGCGTAACAGGCTATACATGTGCTGATCTGTTCGGCAGCGATCTGCTGCTGGAACAGGCAGAGCAGGCAATGTTTGAGATCGCCCGTGAAACGGAACAGATCGAAGGTCTTACTGCTGTGATCGGCGTTCCCATCCGCTTTGAAAACAACCTTTATAACTGTGCGGCTGTTCTGAGTCATGGCGAGGTATGCGCATTGATCCCAAAAGAGTTTATTCCGAACTATTCGGAATTCTATGAGGAACGCTGGTTTGCGTCAGGCAAGCAGCTGATCGGCAGAACGATCGTGCTGAAAGGGCAGGAGATACCGATCGGCATTGATATTATCTGTGAAGATCCGTCCAGTAACGCCGTTATCGGTGTAGAGATCTGTGAAGATCTCTGGGTTCCTGACAAACCGAGCACGCATCTGGCACTTGCAGGAGCCAATATCATCGTAAATCCCTCCGCTTCCGATGAACTGATCGGCAAGCAGGAGTACCGTACGAATCTGGTCGTACAGCAGTCCGGTGCCTGCTATTGCGCTTATGTTTATGCGTCCGGCGGCATGGACGAAAGCAGCACGGACCTTGTATTCTCCGGTCATACAATGATCGCTGTCAACGGAAGCATGCTCAAGCAGAACATATTCCCGGAACGTCCGTATGCTGATAAAGCAGTGATCGATCTGTCACGCATCCTGCATGACAGAAGACATCAGAATACGTTTGACAACAGTGATGACAGCTGGTTCCGCAGGGTGGAAGTGGATGTCAAGCCGCTTGGCGGAATCACTGATCCCGATACCCGTGAGATGACGGAACTGCTGAATAAGGCAGACTATCCTGTCGCAAGAAATCCGTTTGTGCCGTCAGATGACACCGAGCGCGGAGAACGCTGCCGCAGGATCCTGCGCATTCAGGCAAACGGACTGGCAACCAGAGTCAGGGCAACACATATCAATAACCTGGTGATCGGTATTTCCGGCGGACTGGACAGCACGCTTGCGCTGCTTGTATGCCACGAGGCAAAAAAACTCGTTCCGCAGATCCGTATTCTGGCATACACCATGCCGAATGAAGGGAACACGTCCGGTCAGACCTACAGCAATGCCAATGAACTGATGCGCATCCTGGCAGATGAGATCTATGAAGTTCCGATCGCCAAAGGAGTAAAGTCCCATCTGGAAGACATCGGACACAGCCTTGAATATCAGGGAGAAGGGGATACCGCATATGAAAACGCCCAGGCACGTATGCGCACCTATATCCTGATGGATGCGGCAAATATGAAAAACGGACTTGTCGTCGGTACAGGCGATCTCTCGGAACTGGCTCTTGGATGGTGCACATACAATGGCGATCATATGTCCATGTATGCTGTAAATGCGTCCGTGCCGAAAACACTCGTACAGTATATCTGCAGAAGCTATGCAGACACATGCGGCAATGACGAGCTGAAGCAGGTACTGCATGCGATCTGTGATACGCCGATCACGCCGGAACTGACACCCAGCGCAAACGGACAGATCGCCCAGAAGACAGAAGAAAAGATCGGCAAGTATGATCTGAACGACTTCTTCCTGTTCTATACATTGAGATACGGCTATGAGCCTTCCAGAAGCATGGCTCTTGCACTCAGGGCATATCCGGAACTCTCTTATGAAGACGTCAAACAGGCCGCTCAGAGATTCTTCCGCAGATTCTTTACCCAGCAGTTCAAGCGCA
>DMBB01000132.1:905-2859 GCA_003446295.1 Erysipelotrichaceae bacterium | reverse complement strand
AATGTTGTCAGGAGAAAAATACTCATGAATAAACCACTGATCTGGGCTCATAGAGGTGCCAGTGCCTATGCGCCTGAAAATACCATTCCGGCATTTCAGAAAGCGATCGAAATGAAAGCTGATGGTGTTGAATTGGATATCCAGCTGACAAAAGATGACAGGATCGTTGTCATCCATGACGAGACCATTGACCGTACCAGCACCGGTTCCGGCTGGGTCAAGGATATGACCCTCGCTGAACTCAGAAAGTTCAATTACAACAAAACACATCCGGAATTCGAACATGCGGATATTCCGACCATGGATGAAGTGCTGGACCTTCTGAAACCGACTGATCTGACGATCGACATTGAATTGAAGACAGGCATCGTCTTCTATGATCATCTGGAGGAAAAAATACTGGCGCTTGTCAAAGAAAAAGGAATGGAAGACCGCGTCAACTATTCCTCATTCAACCACTATACATGCAGACGCATCAAAGAACTGAAAAAGGATGCATATGTCGGTTTCCTTTATGCGGATGGACCGATCGATATGCCCGCATACGCAAAGAAATACGGCATGGATGCGCTCAATCCTGCTGTATACAACCTGCAGTATCCTGATGTCGCAAAGGACTGTGCTAAGAAAGGTCTGGACATCAATGTATGGACAGTCGATGAACCGGAGCATATCCGCACATGCATCGACCTCGGTGTAAAGACCATCATTACCAACAGACCGGATACGACACGTGAAGTCGCTGAAACATACGTATTTGAGAACGATTCATTCAATGATCTGCTGACAAATCAGATCAAGCCATGGCTGAAAGAGCATATCGTCAGCAAAGATCTTCTGACGGGTGACGGTACGAGGATCCGCTACTACTATGCGCTGAATCCCGATGCCAAAGCATCCATAACATTTGTTCATGGATTCTGTGAATTCTTCGGAAAATACCATGAAGTCATGTACCGCTTCTATCAGGCCGGGTATTCCGTCTTTTTCCTGGAACTGAGAGGTTATGGCAAATCCGCCAGAGTCGCCAAGGAAAAAGATATCGTCTATGTCGGTTCCTACAATGAGTACATGGATGACATTTACAGCTTCTCCCATCAGGTCGTATTCCCCCTCACGCCTGAAGACAGGCATATCCTATTCGGCCACAGCATGGGCGGATGCCTGACTGCCATGTATCTGGAGAAATACCCTGATGAGTATGAAGCAGGCATTATGTCATCCCCGATGATCCAGCTTGATTTCGGGGGATGGCATCTTCCCGTCATCAAGACGCTGGCTGCCGCCACAAAGGTCACGCACAGGGATATGATGTTATTGCCGAACCAGAAGCGCTTTGACGGCATCAGGGACTTCAAGAACAGCAATACCCTGTCTGAGATCCGTTTCAACTATCAGTTTGATCAGAGACTTGCGGATGAAGACTACCAGACCATAGCCGGCACAGCCGGATGGCTGAATGCTTCCCTGCACGGAATGGACTATGTCATCAAGCATACAGCCGATATCCAGGTACCTCTTCTTGTGCTTGAAGCAGGCCAGGACAAGATGGTCGTCAATGAGGCAACTGATGAACTGGTCAAGAAGATCCCTTCTGCCATCCTGCATCTCTTCCCGGAATCCAGGCATGAGATCTACTATTCCAATGAAAAAGAACGAGAAGAGTGGTTCACGATCATACTGGACTTCCTGAAGAAAACAGAAGCGCAGCTGGCCTGATCCCTGAATCATTACGATCGTTATCCATACTGCCATAACAAAAGACCGGATCGCTCCGGTCTTTCTGTTCTGTATGAAGCCTGTATTACATGTGATCGTGGCAGGTTCTTGCAATGACATCGAGCTGCTGCTCTCTTGTCAGGTCAATGAACTTGACCGCATAACCGCTGACACGGATCGTGAAGTTTGCATATTCGGGTTTCTCAGGATGCTCCATTGCATCATAGAGTTTTTC
>DMBB01000132.1:0-784 GCA_003446295.1 Erysipelotrichaceae bacterium | reverse complement strand
ACGCTTACCAGGTTGTTCTTGCGCTCATCATCATTGTGTCCGAGTGCGCTCGGGCTGATCGTCTGCGTATTGGAGATACCGTCAAGTGCATATTCGTACGGCAGCTTCGCTACTGAGTTCAGGGAAGCGAGCAGACCGTTCTTTTCTGCACCGTATGCAGGATTTGCACCGGGTGACAGCGGTTCGCCTGCTTTTCTTCCATCAGGCATGGAACCTGTGTTCTTGCCGTATACAACGTTGGATGTGATCGTCAGGATGGAAGTGGTCGGCTGGGAATTCCTGTATGTGTGGTGTGAAGAAACCTTGCTGATGAATGTCTTCAGCAGCCATACAGCGATCTGGTCAGCACGATCATCATCGTTTCCATAGCGCGGGAAGTCTCCTTCGATCTTATAATCGATGACAATGCCCTGCTCATTTCTGATCGGATATACCTTCGCATACTTGATCGCGCACAGAGAGTCAACAACATGTGAGAAGCCGGCAATACCGGTAGCGAATGTTCTTCTGACATTCGTATCGATCAGTGCCATTTCTGCAGCTTCATAGTAGTATTTGTCGTGCATGAAGTGGATCAGGTTCAGGATGTTGACATACAGTCCTGCCAGCCAGTCCATCATGGAATTGTACTTATCAAGCACTTCTACGAAATCCAGCGGTCCGTCTCCTTCGATCGGACGGTACTTCGGACCTACCTGCTGCAGTGTCTTTTCATCAATGCCGCCGTTGATCGCATAAAGCAGGCACTTTGCAAGGTTTGCACGCGCGCCGAAGAACTGCATCT
>DMBB01000383.1:3626-5430 GCA_003446295.1 Erysipelotrichaceae bacterium | reverse complement strand
TTGCGCAGGGAACCAGCAACTGGAGCTACGGATCGCAGTCTTTTATCGAGATCAATATGCGCGATGTGGGCAAGATGATCAAAGAGGACGAAAATGGACAGACAGCCAGGGAGAATTTATCACTGACTCTGACGCATGAACTCTTTCATGTCTGTCAGGAGAACTACCATACACATTTCTTCAGCGACAGTGTCCGCTTTGATGAGATGACGGCTGTCGTTCTGGAAAGTGATGCACGTGATTACTATTATGACAACGGGATCATCAGTACAAAGCCTCCTCTTACTGAGCAGAACCAGTGGAAACGGCTGGAAAGATCGACAGACGATGACACCCTTGATAAGGATACACAGACGGAACAGGGATACAATCTCTCCCTGTATTACATTTATCTGCGGGAAAAGGAAGGAAAAGAAGCACCTGTCGCGGAGATCATGACTGCCAGGAGTTATTTTGAAAAGCCGAAGACATCGGCGATCCTCAGTGAAGTATTCGGTCTGACAGAAGAACAGTATCAGAAACGCTGGTTCGGTTT
This sequence comes from Erysipelotrichaceae bacterium, assembly GCA_003446295.1. The sequence continues at coordinate 4,895 of DMBB01000383.1, read as the reverse complement.
CTGTAAGAAATACAGAAAAGCAGCTGCATCTCTGAACCAGCAGAGGAATCTTGTGGAAGCCAATAAAGGGATCCACTTTGATCTCATGAATACAGAAGACTATGCGCTGCGCACGGTCGGGCTTGAGCAGAGGACCAAGACGCCAATGCCGCTCTTAGTCATACCGGACAACATCAGTACGGTCAGCGATCAGCGGGCAGCCTATCTCCCGGCAGATAATTACAGCGTCTATAAGAAGGGATACTATGTTCCTCCCACAGGCAACAACCGCCGCTGGATGACGGAGATCTACGGGAAGCAGGACGGGGAACAGATGCCGGGTTATACAGTCTACGGTTTCGGTCAGACCCCGCAGGTAAAGATCGATATCAACCGCAATAAAGACCGCATCGAGCTCTATATGACTGAAGAGTCAGAACTCGCAAGGGATAAACTTGTAGAAGGCTACTTCATCAAAGTGGATGCAGACAGCGGCTTCAAGGCACAGGGACATAAGACCCTGGAAGAAATGGAAAAGGGCATCGGCGTATCATTCGATAAGATCTACAACGGAGATGATACAAAGGATGCAGCAATCACTGTGACAGTATGTGAATATGTCTCCGACAATGAAGGAAATCACTACTACGGCATCGAGTCGGAAGCGACGGATTACACACTCAAAGCAAGAGAAGAAAAGGGAGAGGAAATCATCAATGTTGATGCGGAACCCATATCAGATGAAGACCAGTTCCTCAGCAGTATGTCCTTCGGTTATCCTTTGGATATGGTCCTCTATGATGCAGGTCACAGTTCTTCTACAGAATATGAAAGTTCTTTCCATGAACATATCATAAACGCCTACGATGAGATTGCTGAAACACTGATCGGAAAGACGATGGTCATCAATTCCGACGGTTCCTTCAGCTTCACGCTCCCGCTCACGTCCGCTTCTGACCATTGGGAAACCAAGGCCAATCCGGACTGCTATGTGGATGTGACGTCTTCCTTTACGATCACAGGACATATGGCGCCCTATGAAGAACTTCACACGGGGGATGAACTCCAATACGGACCAAGAGAAGAAGACATCGATTACGGGTTCCCGGTGATCGATACTGCGGTATATAACGGAAGTGTCAACGGTTTCCATGAGATGCCTTTAAACAGCGATTCACAATCCAGAAAGATCTATGTCCTCGAGATCACCGGTGAGGAAGCGGAACTCAGTGAATGGGGCACGAAATGCACGATACTGGCTACTTACTACAAGCCTGAATTGGAGAAGTA
>DMBB01000383.1:0-3493 GCA_003446295.1 Erysipelotrichaceae bacterium | reverse complement strand
CATTGGATTGGGAACATGACGCTTCGGGCTGGATGGCGGCGCACAGTTCACATAGTGATTATGACTGGAAGGTGAAAGAGTCATACATCCTGGACTTCGTTTCAAGGCAGCAGATCAGCCGGTATAAGAGAGAAATCTATGAAAAGCATTAGGATGGAAATCACTGACTGCTCCCGACGACTGAAGTCGCGGGGTTCTCAGGAGACTTTGTCAAGAAAACTGTGTAAGTTTCTATAACAAACTATATAAAGCATTGCAGTGTAAAACGGCTGTCCCAGGAATTGGTCTGGAACAGCCGTATTTTTATGGGATTGGTGCTGCAGCGCACTATGAAAACACAGTGTTGCGACCGATCAGTATGTCATGTATTTCTTGATTCGATCTGTGAATTTTTCGTTGACCAGCAACTGATTCAGGACCATGGACCAGTTCTGATAATGACCGCCCTCCCATTTTTTCTGCAGCTCTGTGACCCGCAGATAGAGAAGCTTATCCGTATTAAAACAGAATAAAGAACGGAATTCAGATAAAAAACGGCTTCAGAAGATACTCCGGAGCCGTTTGGTCTTACTTGATAACTGTGATGTTGTATTCCGGTTCAAAGGAAACTGTTTCCGCTTCTTTGAGCTGATCCGCAAGCAGGGAGATGATGTTTCCGGGAAGTTCTCTGACGGAAGGCATTTCCCGCAGTGCGTAATCAATGAAGCCGTTGATCAGGCAGGAGCGGTTCATGGCAATCGTGAACTCCATGTCATCGGTTACTTCTTCGCCGTTGTACTGCAGATCACGGATGCGGTCACCCGGATCGTTGGAAACACGTACGGTATATGTGACGCCGTCCACCATGATCCAGCGGTGCAGGGCAGGCACAGGTTCCATAACATACGGTGAGATGACAATCGTATCATTGCGGATTGACCAGAAGACAGCGGTCTGTTCCAGATACTGGCGCAGCTGTGCACCGGTGATCTTTCTGACACTCAGATTTTCCGGGAACGGTACGGAGAGAACGAGATCACGCATGGTGATGTTTTTGCCGAAGCCGGTGGCGGTGCCGCTGAGAGCACATGCCGAGAGATCGGCACCGGTCAGTTCCTTCTGCAGTCTGTTGATCAGAGTGGCAGCCTGGGGCTTGCGCAGTCTGTCAAACAGGGGATCATTGAAGGTCAGATCCATTGCGGTACGGGCAAGGGATTCATCCAGCCATGCGCTGCAGGCATCTTCCTTGTCCTGAATAAGTGCGGTAATACTGTCATCAGCCGGTGTATCGGCTTTGAGCAGATGCGGTTCAATGACACCTGTATCCGTGAAGATATCAATGCATGCAAGTTCCTGTCCCTGCGGTGCGATTTGTGTATAAACAGTGTTGTTCATGGTGCCGGTCAGGGAGCGGTGCTGATGGCCGGTGATCAGCAGATCAATGCCGGTGATTTCCTGCAGGATGCTGTAGGCCTGGTTTTCGCCGTTCTGGCTGCCGGTCTGATAACCGTTGATGAGATCGCGTTCGAAGCCGCCGTGATAGATACCGATGATGTAATCGGGTTTCTCAAGGTCCTTGATCAGTGATACGGTTTTGCGGGCTGTTTCCAGGGCATCCTGAAAGCGGATGTGGCGGATCAGACTGCGCTTGATATTGAAACGTGTGTAATGCGTTGTAATGGCAAACAGTGCGATCTTCTTACCGGCAATCTCTTCAATTGCATAGGTAGGGCCGAGGGCTTCACCGCGGTAAGTTACATTGGAAGTCAGGCAGGAAGCACCGGTCTTTTCCAGATGTGCTGCCAGAGCTTCTTCACCGATGTCAAAGTCATGGTTGCCCAGATTGACATAATCATATTCAAGCGCCTTCATGACAGTTGTCATCGGGTGTTCTTCCTCCGGTTCATTCAGGGCATGCCAGAGGGAGAGCGGGCTGCCGGTCAGGCAGTCGCCGTTGTCGATCAGCAGTGTATTTTCATCCCGCAGGGATGTGATCAGGGAAGCCAGCCTGGCAAGACCTTTGCAGGTCTCTTTATGGTCACGGTAATCATACGGTGAGACAGTACCGTGCAGGTCGCCGGTCACAAGTATTCTGATGCGGTTATTCATATAATATTCCTCCGGACTGCGGACAGTCACACAAGTATTCTACGCTGATGAGGGACAGGTGACAAATAATTCATTTCGGATTCTTCAGCCATTCCACAATCCATTCTTCTGATGCGGCTTCAATATGCATACCGTTGTCCTGGATGATACGGCTGACGGTGACAGGGTGCTGCGCCGAGGCAGTGACAAACGAGAACTCTGCAATGTTGGAGGCTGCGCCGCAGTTTCCGTATTTGTCTATGGCAATGACGCTCAGATCGCCGGGTGTTCCTGTACGGCTTAAACGTTCATGAAGATCCCTGACGGCATTTTCACAGGCGGTCTGTACGGGAATGCCGGCTTTCATCTGCCTGACGATTTCATAAGAGATGCATCCCTTCATCAGGTCTTCCCCAAGCCCTGTGGCACAGGCTGCACCAATATCATTGTCCGCATAGAAACCGGAACCCGGCATCGGTGTATCCCCGACGCGTCCGGGCAGTTTCATAAACAGACCTGATGTGGAAGTACCGGCAAAGAGATTGCCGCAGGTATCCAGTGCCAGCGCACCGACCGTATCATGTCCGCGGTATGCTGTTTTCTGCTGTGCTTTGGTTTCCTGCCATTTTGAGTATGATTTCTCGATCAGATTGTCCCGCTTTGCAAAGCCGTGTTCTTCCGCATATGCCGCTGCGCCGCTTCCGCAAAGCACATTATCCGTTGTGCGTGAGGCGAGCTGTCTGGCAATCCGGAACGGGGATGCATAACTCTCCAGTGCCATTACGGCACCGGTCTTCAGTGTGCGTCCGTCCATAAAACCGCCGTCCAGGCATACGTGTCCGGTAAGATCCGGCAGACCGCCGTAACCGACCGACTGAAACCGCGGATCATCTTCCACATCCGTAATCAGAGCTTCCAGTGCATCTGCACCGCTGCCTCCGCATGAGAGTATCTGTGCTGCTTTCTTGGTGCCCGCAAGAGACATGCACCAGGTTGCTGCAATCGTCCACATAAACAACCTCCGTATATATTTCTATTGTATGAATGCACATGGTAAAACGGGTATGGAAGTTACCGGTTTTTCACACTTCCGTACTGTTTTGTCAATTTGCCCAATTATACGGAAGAACCCGTGAAAACGTACACAAAGCGTGATATATTTACTACGGTATTTCAGAAATAAACAAAGGAGAAAAACTATGAGCAAACCTGTAGTACTGGTAGTCATGGACGGTGTCGGCTGGACTGAAAAAGACCACGGCAACGCTGTGCTTCATGCGTACAAACCCCAGCTGGATGAACTGATGAGCAAGTGGCCGCATACCACGATCAAGGCAAGCGGTACAGCTGTCGGACTTCCTACAGATGATGACATGGGTAACTCTGAAGTAGGTCATAACGCACTGGGCTGCGGACAGATCTATTC
>DMBB01000236.1 GCA_003446295.1 Erysipelotrichaceae bacterium | reverse complement strand
TTCAGTTTTTCTTCGATCTCAAAGCACCTGGGTGCACTGATGTCTTCCAGATTGATCCCGCCGAATGTCGGTGCGATGCGGCAGATCGTTTCGACGATCTCGTCAACATCCTTCGTATCCAGACAGATCGGGAACGCATCCACATCCGCAAACTGTTTGAACAGAACGCATTTGCCTTCCATGACCGGCATGCCTGCTTTCGGTCCGATATCACCGAGTCCCAGCACTGCTGTGCCGTCCGTGACGACAGCGACCAGATTCCGTTTTGCTGTATACCTGTATACATCTTCAGGGTTTGCAGCGATCTTTCTGCATGGTTCTGCAACACCGGGCGTATATACCGTAGACAGATCATCTCTGGTCTTAACGACGGCTTTTGAAACAACTTCTATTTTTCCGTGGTTCTTTTCGTGAAGCTCCAATGATAATGAATTGAAATCTTTTGCCATAATTTTCCTCTCCTGCTGGTTATATATGCTTTTTGAATATCAATTATATTATATTACAAAGCCTTGTAGTGCAGACGCGGTCTGCCGCCTGTTTTATAATCCGTCACGCATTCAGCCTTGCCCTTCTCGACCAGATAATTCATATATCTTCTGACCGTAACATTGGAGAAGCCGGTAGCCTGGGCGATCTCGTCACTCGACATAGAGTCAGGTCCGATGCGGATGAGATATTCCTCGAGTTTTCTGAGTGTTTCCGTATTGATGCCCTTTGTGTACTCTTCCTGTCTGCTCTGATCAGCAGCGATCAGTGTATCGATCTGTTTCTGGGTAAGGCTTTCCTCTGTATTCAGCAGGTCATATCTGCGGCGGAATCTCTCCATCGCCTGGGAAAAGCGCTCATATGTAAACGGCTTTACCAGATAATCGGTCACGCCGAGTTTCAAAGCGTGTTCTACGGTTGCTCTGTCATTGGCGGCCGTCACCATGATCGAGCCGCACCGATATCCTGCCTGCTTGACCTTTTCAAGCAGATCCAGCCCGTTCATATCCGGCATGTACTCGTCCACGATCAGCAGATCCACCGGCTGTTCCTTCAAAAGCGCCAGCGCTTCCTGCGGTCCCGTACACACTTTGCGCACAATGACATCCTCGGTCATTTCAGCATATTTGCGGTTGATCTCCGCAACCATCGGATCATCTTCCACGATCACAACATTGATCATTCTGGTCATAATGTACTCCTCTGCGATATTTTCTCGGTAACGGTCACGGTAAAGCTGCTTCCTTCGCCTTCTTCGGTTTCGATCTCCAGACTGCCGTGACATTTCTCAAGGATCTGCCGCACCAGTACGAGTCCCGTACCGTGTCCTTCTCCTTTGGTCGTATATTTTCCATGCAGGATGTTCTGTCTGGTTTCTTCACTCATGCCGGTTCCGTTATCATCACAGGCGATCAGCAGCGCATCGTTTTCATCGTTGATATACAATGCGACACTGCGTTCCCCGGTCTGTTTTTCCAGCGCTTCATAAGCGTTTTCCAGAAGGTTGCCGATGACAGTGATCAGCTCCTCCGTCGTGAGATAGCCGTTGTCTGCCGCAAGATGACTGCCCTTCATCAGTTCAAAGTGGATCCCGAGTTCCTTCGCCCTGCTTTTCTTCCCGAGCAGCAGCGCTGCTGCGGTACGGTCTTCCACAGCTGACAGGATCCTGCTGTCCGTTTCACGTTCTTCGGTAATATGCGCAATGTATTCTTCCGCTTTCTGTGTTTCGCCGATCTGCAGCAGACCGAGGATCACATGAAGCTTGTTCTTCTGCTCATGTGTTGTGGATCTGAGGGCTTCAACAATATGCTTGACGCCTGTCAGTTCCTCAGCCATGCGCATGGTCTCAGTGCGGTCATTGAGCAGTATCAGACTGCCCGTATACCGTTCATTCTCATGGACCGGAATGACATCCACCAGGACAACTGAATCTCTTAAGCTGATTTCCTTGTTGTGGATCCTGTCGGAATCCCTTCTGATCATCGGACGGATCACCTGATCCAGGAATTCCCTGATCGCTTTTTCATTCTGTCCGTCCGCTCTGATCAGTTCAGCTGCAGAGGGACTGTAGTACTGTATATCCCATGCACCGTTGACAAGGATCAGTCCTTCTTTCAAGGTACCGAGCACCTCTTCTCTGCGATGGAACATTTCCGCCATCTGATAGGGTTCATACCCGAACAGGACCCTTCGTACACGCAGCAATATGAACAGTGCGGCAGCCAGCACCAGCAGCAGCGATACGGCAAAGAATACCGCAGTGCTTGTGATCGCTTCCCTGCGCATTGCCTGGATGGAGCTGATATAACAGCTGGTCATCACGAAGCCGATCTGACTGTCTTCATCATCATAAACAGCCTGGAAGTAGCGCCGCTGGATCTCGAACGTTCCCATATGTTCTGAGATATATGGTTCTGAGCCCTCCAGAATGGCCTGCTCATCTCCGCCGTTGAATTTGGCGCCGATCATTTCATGATTCGGATGATAGATACGGATCGCATGATTATCTGCGAGAACCAGATAGTCCACATATTCGTTGACACGGACGATTTCATCAAGATATTTTATCAGTTCTTCATCTGCGTATCCTTTTTCCAGCGCATCAACGATCATAGGACCGGACGCTAGATACGAGCCTGTTTCAGTAATGCTTTGATCGACCTGTTCCGTGATCCGATCCAGCTGTATGGCCGAGATGATCCCGAACGCAGCTGAAATAATGGCAACCAGCAGGATCAGATACGGAATGACAGCCTTCATCACCCATGAGTCACTGAGTTTTTTCATGTCCCCATCATATCACCGATTAGACTTACGAAAAAGAAAGGATTCCCCTGCGGGAATCCCTTGGTACGAATGTTTCTGAAAATTATTCAGCGTTTGCCGCAGCAGCTTCACCTGCAAGACGTCCGAATACCACGAAGTCAGCAACTGCGTTTCCGCCCAGACGGTTTGCGCCATGCACGCCGCCTGTTACTTCACCTGCAGCAAACAGGTTCGGGATCGCTGTGCCGTCTTCCTTGAGCACTTCGGTATTTGGGTTGATCTTGACACCGCCCATTGTATGGTGGATGCCAGGTGTAACTGTCAGAGCGTGAACTACCATACCCATGCGGTATGAGCATGGCTCATATC
>DMBB01000051.1 GCA_003446295.1 Erysipelotrichaceae bacterium | reverse complement strand
GGAACAGATTACGAGAAGACCATTAGCTATACAACAGTTGACGGGAAAGATCTTCCTGCAGTTGTTGACCCCGGAACGGTTGTCTTGGTCACAGTAACCGGCAAAGGAAACTACACAGAATCTGTATCCTCAACATACCGTATTCTTGAAACAGGAAAAGATATCAGTAAAGCAGTATTCAAGATCGCAAACCAGGAATATACAGGAGATGCGATCGAGATCACTGATATGAGCCAGTTCACTGAAACAATTGGATCAAAGAATGCATATATCACAGTGAACAAGCAGAAAGAATATCTGGTGCTTGGAGAAGACTTTGAAGTCGTACCGGGAAGCTATATAAAGAACATCAACAAAGGTACAGCCAAGGTAACATTCAGAGGAATCAATGAATACGGAGGAACAAAGACCGTATCCTTCAAGATCGGACAGAGAAGCATTCAGGAATACTGGAAAGGGTTATTCAGTTTCTTCGGAAGTATGCTCTGATCAGTAACAAATCTCAGCTTGAATCTAAAAAACCGCGGTATAGATGAGCGCGTTAACTTGAAATGTACCCCCAAAGCCGGACAAACCAGTAAGGGGGTACTTTTGTATGAAATATGATTGGAAATATAAGCTGAAAAATGTGGAAGATTATAAACAAGGAAAATGGACGGAGAAGCGTAAATGGGCTAATTTCAGTGTCGAATCGTTCCACATGGAAATCAGATTCTGAGACAGAATCTATGATATATACGGTACTTAACAATCTCAAACACTAAGCAGCCAATAAGGATTAGTCAGCAGGAAAACAATACGTATATACAACAGAAAACAAAGCGGAAAAACCATATGTAAAGCAGCATCAATGTTATCCAAAGGAGAATAGGGAAAATTGAGGTTTGTGAATTGGCAGGATCGAACGCATTTGTTACGATAAATATCGTACAGATGCTCTCATGTTTATTCTGAGAGATCCTGTATAAACAAGTAAATAACGTTCTTTGAGCAAAAGCCCCTAAACAGGTCAGCACTGCATGGGACTGCGCCGAGGCATCTGCCTCCGGGGCTGACGGAGAAATCCGGCAACCTTCCTTATTGAAAAAAAGAGCATGAAAGATGACGCTGCATGATCATTTTTCGTGCGCGCCATTTTTATTACTTCGGAGCATTATATGGATAAAAAATACGGGTGTGTCATCCTTGCCGGCGGCAAAGGCCGGCGCATGGGAGGTACCAATAAAGCAGAACTGGTCATGAACGGACAGACATTTGCCGGAATGATCGAAGCAGAACTGGATCAGACATGTATGCCCTGCTATCTGTCCCAGGGTGAATATGATCAGATGATCCCGGAAGGCTGGACAAAGGTCACAGATCTTTACCGGGACTGTGACGGACAGTATCTGGGTCCGGCAGCCGGTATCTGTTCCTGCCTGGTGCAGGCAGAGCAGGACGGACTGGACGGGATTTTCTGTGTTCCCTGTGATGCACCGTTCTTTGAAGCAGGCATGATCGGAAAACTGCAGCAGTTCATAGCAGATGATACCGATGCAGTATGCATCAGAACGTCTGACGGACATATACAGACGGTATTCGGCTGGTATTCCGTACACTGTATCAAACCGATGGTCAATGCACTTCAAACCGGAAACAGAAAACTCCTTACTATCCTTGAGCAGATCAATTTCAAGATCATTGATGCGGCGGATGCCGGTATCAGTGAGCACTGTTTCACGAATATCAACCGCGCAGAGGATTATAAAAAATACTGCGAAGGAAGACTGCATATCGTGATCGAAGGGAAAAAAGGTGCAGGCAAAACGACGCTCATCGACCGTCTGATCAACGAAACAGACCGCAGGATCTGCGGATACAGGACCAGGATCCTGAAAACAGATGTGGAAGGATACCGTCATGTATATATGTATCCTGCAGATAAAACAGACAGTACAGTTCCGCAGGAAGTCGGTATTACCAGGCGCAAAGTCATATCGGTCAACGATCAGGTCTTTGATGGTCTTGGCGTAAAGCTGCTGTCTGATGTGAGTGGGGACGGATTGATCGTCATGGATGAGATCGGTTATATGGAGACGGATGCGGAACACTTCTGCCGTAAGGTCATTGAAACATTTGACGGGGATATTCCGGTGATCGCAGCGATCAAGGTTTCGGAGAAAGAATACCGGTATCTTCAGCTGGTCAAAGATCATCCGAAAATATATCTGCTCAGGCTGAACGAGGATAACCGTGAAGAAGTCTATGAAGAAGCCCGCAGGATCATGGAGACGTGGGAAGACAGAGGTGAGAGCAGATGAAAAATGTGAAAATCAGAGACCTGATCTTCCTGGCCTTGTGCTGTGATATCGGACTGTTTGCCAAAAGAATGATCTCCCCGTTTGCCAATGTAGTTACGGATTTCCTGAAAATACCCGGAGGGATCGGTACAAGCTTCTCACTGATGTTTCTGGTGATCGGGGCGGATATGATCCCGGTCAGAGGATGCGGAGCACTGATGGGGTTTGTCCAAAGCATGATCATGCTGTCACTGGGCATGACAGGAAGTATGGGTATGCTGGCGCCGATCGGATACATCGTTCCGGGAATCGTCATCGATCTGGTGTTTTATGCAGGCAGAAAGACAGGTTCCGACCGGGCAGCGGTCTTGATGGCCGCGAATATGCTGGCAAGCGCATCTGCGGGACTGACAGCGAACCTGATCGTATTCCGTCTGAAAGGGATCCCGCTAGCACTGTATGTGACAGTGGCACTGGTAAGCGGTGCGGTATGCGGAGGGTTGGCATATATACTTGCCAAAAGACTCAGACCTCTGACACGAACAATGAAAAAGAATGAAACAGATGGTAAATGTTTATCCGAAAAAGATATGGAAGGGACAGAATTATGAAAAAGAAGTGGATCATTAGTATTGTCGTATTACTCGCAGCTGTCGCTGTCGTTCTGGGCTTTATGAACCGGCAGAACAGTCCCAAAGATGAAGGCCTTCTTCTGCAGAGCAGCGGAAGCACAGCTGCTGTGTCATTCGAAAAACTGGATCAGATCACCTTTGAAGGAGATCTGGTCAACGGCAAAGGAGAGGTATCGCATCACGAATACAAAGGTGTGGAACTGAATGCTCTTCTTGAGGCAAACAAGATCACGGTGACAGAAGCTTCTGTTTTAACCGCAACCTCGGAAGACAACTATTCAGCTGAGCTGAGCGGCGCGGAAGTACTTGAAGCAGGCAAAGTGTATGTTGCTGTCAGTGCTGACGGAAAAATGCTGGAAGGGCTCGAAGGCGGACAGGGAGCACAGCTCATCGTATTCGGAGACTCCAACAGCAAGCGTGCAGTGAGATACCTCAAAACGATCAATATCCGCTGATCATTAAAGAACAGAAAAAGACGCCGTGTTTAAACTGGTCCCCGTAAGACGT
>DMBB01000013.1 GCA_003446295.1 Erysipelotrichaceae bacterium | reverse complement strand
CGTCAAAGTCAAACAGCGTGCCGGTAATCGTAAAATAGTCATAAAAGTCATCCTTTGTCAGAGGAAGAGAATCTTTCCAGTTCCATCCGAATGTTTCTCTGCATGTTTCATCCAGATAGATGATCGTTTTCATTGCTGCGCGAGCTGTCATAAAAAGCCTCCTTGTACAGTCAGATTATACCGGCTGTCATCGGAGACTTAATTTCGGAATTTCCGTTCATCATGAACGGATATCGTGAAGAAAGCTTTATTTCATGGCTTCAGCAGCCATTGCCAGAGCGCCTTCCTGGGTTTCCGCTCCGGCCAGGAATCCGGATGGATGGCAGAAAACAGCAGTCTTGATGCCGGATGCCTGCTGCAGTTCTTCATACCGCAGACCATACCACGCTGCAGGCAGAGGATGCCTGTAGGATGTCCGGTCATCGGAATTGCTGAGTGCGCACTGAATGTTCCAGCCGCCCCTTAACGCAGGTGAAATGACATACCAGATATCCTGTGCCTTGGGATTGCGGAACTGGGAATACAGCACGCCTTCCCATGGGGCAAACTGATCCATGATCATGATATGGTTCGCCGAATAATCAATGCAGTTCAGTACGTAATCACGGCCGTCCATGCTTGAAATGATGCTGTCGATCCGGTTGAGCAGAACATCCTTTGCAAAGCTGACCGCATCCATGAACGCGTCATAATAGTTCATATCCGAGTTCCAGGTCGGATTGAAATCCTTGATCATCTGCGTCGCGGTATATTCGCATCTTGCGTCTGCCAGGATCGATTTCTTCAGGTCTTCCGAAAGATTCGGGATCCTGTTCAGAGCAAGCGCAACCGGATTGACGCCGTTGTCTTCGGCATCGATTCCCAGAACCAGGGAGTTTTCAAGCCTGCGGTATACCTGCTCCATGTAATTCTGCGGGCAGTCAAGTTCTTCAAGGATCTCACGGTAGTATTTCCGCCATACCAGTCCGCATGCTGCATAAGGGATCTCCGTGCCTGGATGCGTGCCGTTGACCTCACGGCATTCCGGTGTATGGTGGTCAAGCTCACCGCCGCCGATATCAAAGATGATCCAGTTCTGAGGATCCTCCGGCAGCTGGGTATCACTGCCGCGCACGACATTGATCTCTTCCGCGATCAGCGACAGCATGGCTGCCGCAAATACATCATCCGCATGAAACAGTCCGTCATGCGTATATAAGTTCAGTTTCCGATACATAGAAGTCTCCGTTTCCTTATGTATTATACGACCTGCTGAGGGGCCGTTCCCTTTTTGTTTTCTTCCGTATCCGCAAGTACGGATATCCTGTACAGGATCTCTTCTGTCTGCGGGCATTCCCGTGAGAACATTGTGATATACCCTTCGATCGACTGTGCCTTTGCCTTCAGGGCCCTGGCATGGGAGGAAACAAATATCCTGCAGCCGCCTCTGCCGTTTCTGGCTTCCTGGATCAGGTTCGCTCCGGCGCTGTTGCCGTCAAAAGCGATCAGCACAGAGGGACGGCGCTTGAAGATCTCATATGCAAAACTCTTGTATAATCCATGGCCTGTCGGTTCGATCGATATGCGTACGGAAAGACCGTACTGCATAAGTTTTTTGATCTCGTGTCTGCCCAGCATGGTAGGAACGATCGCGAAGATCTCAAATCTTCCGTGGTTCTGTTCTGCCAGATACTGCTCATAACCGTTCAGCTTGTGCCCGATCACAAAGAACACCTTTGCCGGGTCCAGACGGTCCAGCAGTTCATCGATCATCTGTCTGCCATGCTCATTGGTTTTGGTGGTCCGCTGGTCGTTGTTGAAGCTGCCTCCCGCGAGCACGACCGGCACTTTATCCTGCGGCAGTTCCCTGATCAGTGTTTCAAGTTCCAGGGCAGTGCTGTATTTCCTGGGCCCTGCCGTCAGATCACCCGTGATCTGTTCTTCCGCAGCCATGCGGCTGTTCAGCACTTCTTCGACTGTTCGTCCTGCACATAAGCGTTCCATCTGTTCCGTTTTATATGCAAAATCACGTTCTGCCTGTTCTGCGACTTCTTTTTCCGCATTCCGCATCAGCATCATTTCTTCATGGTTCAGATCGAGCATCTTTTCCAGCGACAGCTGTTCATCGATCGAATCTGTTCCGTAAAGCGCCCCTCCGTCAGTTCCCTGCACACAGCGGACGCCGGCGTGAAGATACTGCTTCAGGGGATGTTTTTTCAGACTGCTCAGGTTGTTCAGACGAACATTGGATGTGATCTGGAATTCCAGTACCGCATCGTACTTCCTGATATCGGACAGCAGCTGTTTTCCCTTTTCCGACTTCAGATTTGCCGTATACAGACCGTGTCCGATCCTGACATGCGGCATCTTCTGGCCAGGAGCCAGTGCGTCCGCAACACAGCGGATACTGTTTGCCACATTGTCTTTCAGACTGTCATTCTCACCTGCATGGATCCTGATCACAAACGTCGGATCATGTTCCGCGATCCTGACCAGTTCCCTGATCACAGGCTGCAGCTGTCTGATATCGTTCATCTCTTCCCCGACAAAATCACATCCTGCTACATACGGGTCGACCGATACCGCACGCAGTGCCGTCAGGTTATCCTGCAGGTAATCCGTGTCGATCTGATCCCTGATGAGCATCAGAGGGATCCTTCTGATCGCCGCAAGGAAACGGATCCGCACGCCTGTTTCCCTGTAGATGCTCGGCATGATCTCATGGACCTGTTTGAGCATATGCACAGACGCATCTTTTTTCACCAGTGTCGTATCGGAGATCTCGCAGTATGAAACACCTGTCTGCGCGTATCCCCGTGCGATCCAGAGCAGCTTGTTCTGGAAGAGCGTATTCCTGCAGTAATCCGGATTCTTTTGATCCAGGATCATCTGTCTGAGCGCGTTTTCGATCTCTCTGTCCCCGATCCTGTCGGTATCGTGCAGATCGATCAGATCATCCGATGTGATCCCTTTTGTAAAGACATAACGGTACAGGTAGACTTTTTCCAGGTTTGTGAACACCGCCTGTCCGTCCTTCATGACGGCGAGTGATGTCCTGATCCTGGCAATGTTGTACAGCGCATCATCGGGATCGTTCAGGATCAGATCTGCGAAGTTGATGAATGTATTGTCATCGATCCTTCTGGTCAGATATTTGCCTTC
>DMBB01000045.1 GCA_003446295.1 Erysipelotrichaceae bacterium | reverse complement strand
CGACCAGCGAGATCGCCACGAATGCAATCAGCACATAGCTGATGGCGTTGATGATGTCCGTAACGGATGACATCAGAAGACCTACCGTATCGGTGTAGTTGATGACCTTTTCATCCTGTCCGGTATCCTTCATCCGCTCATTGTAGCTCTCCAGGATATTCGTGATATGTTCCTTGCTTTCGAAGTCCCTGGGGTAGATCGTGATCGAATACGGTTTTCTGACCTCTGCATATCCCAGCGTTCTAAGGTTTCCGTCATACGATGCCTGTTCCTTGGACATGAGTGATGAGAGCAGTTCCTGGAGCTGCTGTTCATCCATATTCATTGAGATCGCCTTTGCAAATTCTTCAGGATGAATGCTGAAGGCATCGTTCATGTTCTCTGCCAGCTGGCTCATCGCCGTCGTCATTGCGTCGGTGATCTTTGTCGTCAGCTGTGAGATCACATCCGTCATCATCTTTCCGATGGCTTCCGCAAGGTTTTCGCCGAATTCCGTGAACATGTCTGCCATGGCTTCGCCGAACTGCTTGGATATCTCTTCCGTATTGACAGACTTTTCGATCCCTTCGGAGATCTTCTTCTTGCCTTCATCTGTCTGCAGATAGTCCGTGAACGCTTTGATGATCTTATCAGGCTCCGGCAGGTTGTTCTGCGCGGCATATGCTTCATAGTTTTCCGTAATATCCGAGATGATCTTCCGGATCTCTTCATCCGTGATCTCAACATCCGCAAATGCTGCGGCGATCTGAGCTGTCTGTTCACTGATCAGCTGTGAAGCCTGTTCGGTCTGCAGATATGCCGCAAGATTTTCATTGAAGTTTTCCGGATTCAGACCGTTGGTGATCACATATTCCTGATAGCCGGACATCACAGCAGCGACCAGCTGCGTGATCTGTTCTTCGGTGATCTTGTCGATATTCTTTGAAGAGATCAGTTCCGACAGGATATTCCGGATGTATTCCCTTGTTTCATCCTCTTCCAGATATTTTCTGATCGCATCAGGCAGCTTTGTATAGTCTGTCGATGTGTCTGTCTGTGCATATTCGCTGTAGCCTTCCAGAATGCTCCGGAACATTTCCATCAGCTGTTCCTGATTGACTTCGATATTAATATTGGACAGCAGCTTGGCAAAATCTTCCTCATTGAATGCAGGCACAGCATCCGACAGGGCTGACATATCCATACCGGACAGGTCCATATCGCTCATATCCATATCCGAGAATGCTGATGTATCGATCTGCAGCTTGCTGGCATCAAATGAGAACACCCTGTTCAGGGCATCAACATCAACGCTGAACAGTGTTTCCAGATTCAGGGAGCTGTCTTCCCTTTCTTCATTGAACGGGCTTCCGGTAAAGACATCCTTGCCGGCATCACCGATCTGGGAACGCACGATCGAACTGCCTGCCGCATAATCCATGACATCCATCGTCAGTTCATACGGGTAATAGACAGAGCCCGAGATCAGCACGGAAGTGGATGCGTCTTCCTTGCGCATCACAACACCGGAGATCGTCAGGTCATTGCTTTTGCGGATCAGATCACGCATATAAACCTTGTCATCAGACTTGTTTTTCCAGACATCGTATTCATCGTCATAGACATAGATGTCGCTGCTGTAGACATGCTTGAACGTCAGTCCGACAAAGTCTTCATAATCCAGCTCCATCAGCGGGGCTTTCGATTCCTCTACATTTTCACCGGCAGAGAATTTATTCAGCATTTCCTGCATTTCCTTCATATCCTTCAGGCCTAGACTGTACAGCACCGTATCGGTGATGCGGCCGGATTGTGATATTACGAGCACTGCTTCATGATTGTTCTGGGGCCAGTGACCTGCCTTGACATCATATGAATTGATGTACAGAGACTTGTCATAAGGCAGAGCCTGGAAAATATTGGCGGAGAACTGTGAAGAGAAATATGTCGTGCCACCGAAGCCAAGGGCTCCCATCGACTGGTCCGGATTGATCTGGTAGATCTCATCTCCTTCAAGCCGGTAGATCAGAGGCGTTACGTTATAGGAATACTCGATCGCTTTCGCATAATCATAGATATTGCATTCATCACTTTCAAAATAGCTCTTCAGGGATGCCAGGTCATTGGAGGAAACACGCGAAAAGACATTGGAAGCGACTCTTCGCTCGACCACGTTCTTATGTTCTTTTTCTTCTTCCTCTTCATTCTGCTCAGGCACTTCGATAAGCGAAGCCAGAGAGATCCCTGCATTCTGGATCTGGAGCGGGTATTCCAGAAGCGTCTCTTCCTGAACATCCTGGATATATTTATTGACGCCGGTCGACAATGACAGGATCGCCGCAATGCCGATGATGCCGATCGAACCCGCGAAGGCAACCAGTATCGTTCTGGTCAGTTTTGTTTTCAGATTGTTGAAGCTCAGCGCCAGCGCCGTCAGGAATGACATGGAAGCTTTGCCGAGATTCTTATGCACAGGAGGCTCCTGCAGGTTATCGTCAATGATCAGAGGATCCGAATCACCTGTAATATGTCCGTCCTTCAGATTAACGATCCTTGTCGCATACTGCTCGGCCAGTTCCGGGTTATGCGTGACCATGACAACAAGGCGGTCCTTGGCAACTTCCTTCAGAAGATCCATGACCTGGATGCTTGTTTCCGAGTCCAGCGCTCCGGTCGGTTCATCCGCCAGCAGGATGTCCGGATCATTGACAAGAGCACGCGCGATCGCAACTCTCTGCATCTGGCCGCCTGACATCTGGGACGGCTTTTTATGGAGCTGCTCACCGAGTCCCACCTTGGTCAGTGCCTCGGCAGCTCTCTGGCGCCGTTCACTTCCCGAAATGCCGCCGATCGTCAGCGCCAGTTCGACATTGGAAAGGATCGTCTGATGAGCGATCAGGTTATAGCTCTGGAATACGAAGCCGATCGTATGATTCCTGTAGGAATCCCAGTCACGGTCTTTGTATTTCCGGGTAGAGACCCCGTTAATGATCAAATCACCTGAATCATAACGATCCAGGCCGCCGATAATATTCAATAAAGTCGTCTTGCCGGAGCCGCTGGGGCCGAGTATTGCGACAAACTCGTTATCCCGCAGATTCAGGCTGACATGATCCAGAGCTTTCTGGACCAGCGGTCCGGTACGGTATTCTTTGCATATATCCTTGATCTGAAGCATCGGCTTCCTCCGGTTATTACTCTGTCACATAGTATAGGACAACAATATGTGATAGCTGTGTGCTGTATTGTTTATGAAACTTGAATGGAATGATCGGCTATGTTAATATCGGATGAATTACCACGAGTGATTGCATATGCAATCTCATGTGGTTTCAAGGGGGCCCTTTCGGACTCCTGGGGATTCACGTCTCCCATATCCGGTTTAGTCCGGATTACTTATATTTCTGAGCAGATCGGTTCCTTGTCATCGCATCATACATCGGATGTTTTATGACTATGATCCGATCATGCCTGAG
>DMBB01000004.1 GCA_003446295.1 Erysipelotrichaceae bacterium | reverse complement strand
TCTCGCCTTCGGATTCAGCTTCCATGACCACTTTGGTGACTTCCGGAACTTCTTCCATCAGGATCGACTGGACACCTTCACTGATATCCGTACTGGCCATAAAGCATCCTGCACAAGCACCGATCATTCTGACCGTAACAACTCCATCCTGGAAGTCGACAAGCTGTATATCACCGCCGTCCTGACGAATATAGGGACGGATCCTGTTGATCGTTGCCTCGATCCTTTCAAGCAGATCAGCAGAAACTTCATTCTGTTCAACTGACTGTTGATTCTCACTCATTTCAATATCCTTCTTTCTCAAAATGTGTAATGGTAGAAAAGCGATATGCAGCATCCAAGACAGATACCACCGATAACTTCTACCCATTTATGCCCGAGGACATCCTTGATCTTGACGCTGTAGATCGGATCATCAAACTCCGTATTCAGTGTCTCCTGAACATCCTTCACCAATTGTTGCGTAATTTTAATGTTTTGTCCACTATAATACCTCACGTTGGCTGCGTCATAGATGACGATGACAGCCAGCGTCAGGGATATCGCAAATATCGTGGAACTGAAGTGTTCCTGCAGGCCAACAGAAAGTGCAAGCGCACTGACAAGCGCACTGTGGGAACTCGGAAAACCGCCCGAATCAAAAGCCATTTTCCATTTCCATACGTGTTTCCGGAAATAGTATATAAACGGTTTTATAAACTGAGCCAGAATACCTGCTGTGATAGCTGACCAGAACGGGAACATTGCTCGTATACCCATATCTTTACCTCGCGCACCAAAGTATAGCATATTTTCATGCCGCTGTGATACAATCTGTAAGGCATGAAAGGATAGATATGACTTATCAGATCGGACAGACAGTAGAAGGGAAAATCACAGGCATACAGCCATACGGTGCGTTTGTGTCTTTGGACAGAAATACAAGCGGTCTGATCCACATCTCGGAGATCAGCGATGGATATGTCAGGGATATATCAAGGTTTGTAAATGTCGGTGATATCGTGAAAGTCAAGATCATTGACTTTGATTACAACACCAGACAGGCAAGACTTTCTCTGAAAGCACTGCAGAGAAGCAGGGCACGTTCATATCACCGCCCGATCAATACCAGACGGGCGTCTCTGCCTGAGATGAAGATCGGCTTTTCATCGATTGCGGACAGACTTCCGAAATGGATCGCTGAAGCGAAAAAAAAGATCGAAGACGATGCAGATTAAAAAGGACAGCGGCTGCTGTCCTTTTGTAATCAGCTGAATGAATCAAGAATTTCTTTCGCAGTATCCTTGCCGTCTTTGACAGCCAGTCCGATGTTTTTCGGGCCGGTATAAGCGTCACCTGTGATATACACATTTTCAACGGTGGATTTGTGAGTATCCGTTCTGTCAACACCTTCAAATGCACTGAAGTCTACACGCTGACCGATCGCCGCAACAACGAGATCACAGTCGAACTCATATTCGCTTCCCGGGATCTCGATCGGCCTTCTTCTGCCTGAAGCATCCGGTTCGCCAAGCTCCATTTTTACGATATGCACACCCTTGACTTTTCCGTTTTCATCCAGGATCAGATCCTTGATGTTCTCCAGATATTCGAACTTCACGCCGACAGCCATGTTGTCCTTGATTTCTTTCTTGGACGCAGGCATTTCAGCTTCACTTCTTCTGTAGATGATGCGTACATCCGGCAGGATCCTTGCAAGGGAAGCTGAGCAGTCCATTGCAACATTTCCGCCGCCCCATACAACAGCCTTGTGATATCTGTTCTTGTATTCTTCGTGCTTTTTCAGAATGTTCAGGTTATAAAGAAGCGTCAGTCCAGCTTCATAGCCGTCGCCTTCCATTCCGAATTTGTTTTCGACCTGCGCGCCGATACCGATCAGAACTCTGTCATATTTGTTTCTCAGTTCTTCAAAGGTAATGTCTTTGCCGACCGTTGTGTTCATATGGAATGCAACACCGAGCTCATCAAGCTCTGCCTTGAGTTTTGCAATGAATCCTTTCGGCATGCGGAAATCAGGAATACCTGTATATATCGCACCGCCGACTTCTGCTTCCTTTTCGTAAATATCAACTTTGATTCCTTCTGAAGCGAGTACTTTAGCCGCATTCAGATTAGCCGGACCAGCGCCGACCATAGCAACAGTTTTGCCTTCAAATCCCACAGTAATCACCTCGTTCTATACTTCCATATATATTGTATTCCACTCATGTGTGAAAAACAAAGGCTTTTATACAAGCTGATGTTGTAAAAAACAGAACTTCGCAGATACAATGAAACCGTAAAACGGGAGGCTGAGTATGAACGCACTGGAGAAAAACAGACTGATCATCAATGAGGCTGATGATGAACTGGTAAAACTGTTTGAAAAACGCATGCACGCTGTTAAGGAGATCCTGGCATATAAAAAGGAAAACGGGCTGCCTGTTCTGGATGCTTCGCGCGAAGCAGACAATATTGCAAGAAACTGTGCCAAAGTACAGGATGAAGAACTGAAGAAGTATTTCAGAAGATGGTATGAGGAAACGATGGCGGTTTCCCGTGCATATCAAGAAGATCTTCTTGAAAGAAAATGAAAAAGTTTTAGGAATATTCTGACTGATATTTACTTCTGTTTTCATGCTGCATTGACTTTTCTTTTTATAGGCCGTAAGATGCAGCTAAACCGATGACCGGGAGATCAAACATGTGGACAGCTCCAAGAGAGTGAGGGTTGGTGAGAACCTCGCAGTGTTGCAGCATGCAAATGGACCCGTGAGGGCCTGATGAACGCACAGCAAGTATTCAGGACGCAATGTCAGCGTTAAATGACAGGAAATGTGATTGCATTTTCGAAGAGAGAGCCGGATCATAGGATCCAATGGCTAAAAAAGGTGGTATCGCAGGCTTACGCTTGTCCTTTTACGGACAGGCTTTTTTGTTTCAGAACAACCGCTTGAGAAAATGCACAGGGAAAAGGAGGAATATCACATGAAAAAGGCAATGACAACAATTCTTTCTGCAGCAGCATTACTGATCATGACAGGCTGTTCATCCGCTTCCGCTCCAAAAGGAGCTCAAACTTCCGTACAGGAGACTTCAGCTTCAGAACCTGCAAAGACAGGATCATACAGAGTCGCCGTCGTCAAGCAGCTGGACCATGCGTCTCTGGATGAGATCGCAAATGCAGTAACGGCACAGCTGGATGCGATCGCTGAAAAAGAAGGCATAACGATCGAATATGATGTCTATTCCGGACAGAATGACCAGACTGTTCTGAAGCAGATCGGTGATCAGGCGGTCAGCGATCAGGTAGATGCGATCATTCCTGTCGCTACGCTGGCAGCAGTTACGATGACTGCCTGCGCAGAAGAAAGCGGCATCCCCGTGATCTTTGCGGCTGTATCCGATCCGGACAGCGCACAGCTGACAGACATCGATTATGTCAGCGGCACCAGTGATGCATTGAATGCCGAACAGATCATTGACATGATGATCGCTCAGAATCCTGAACTGAAGACAGTCGGACTTCTTTACAGCAAAAGTGAGACGAATTCCCAGAAACCGATCGCAGACGCAAAGGCCTATCTTGATGGAAAAGGAATTCAGTATGTTGAAGCAACCGGCAATACAAGAGATGAAGTCATTGCGGCAGTTTCCTCACTGATCGCTTCTGATGTCGGCGCGATCTTCACACCGACTGACAATGTGATCATGGATGCAGAGCTGACGATCGCCGAAACACTGATCGAAGCAGGTATTCCGCATTATGCCGGAGCAGATTCCTTTGTCAGAAACGGCGCATTCGCTACATGCGGCGTCAATTATACAGATCTTGGAAAACGTACTGCAGACATTGCGTTTGACGCGATCACAAACGGTATGGAAAACCTGGAAGACTATTATCTGATGGATGGCGGCATCGTCACTGTCAATACAGAAACAGCAGAAGCGCTGAGCCGCGGCTATGACATGTTCAGCCAGTATGGCGAGGTCGTGGAAGTAACGACAACTGCCGACTGAATCATAAACAAGAGGACCGGAAATGGTATATATTGTTCAAACAGCACTGCAGCTTGGCTGTATCTATGCACTGGTCGCACTGGCACTGTTCCTGAGCTACCGTATTCTTGATATTGCGGACCTGACAACGGACGGATGTTTTGTGCTGGGCATGGCAGTGTCGGTATCCATGGCTGCCAAAGGCCATCCTATAGCAGGTATTTTCATGGCCATACTCAGCGGAGGATGCGCAGGTTTTGTGACAGCATTCCTTCAGACGAGGATGGGCGTGCCTTCCATTATTGCCGGCATTATTACAAATACAGGCCTTTATACCGTCAATCTGATGGTCATGGGGTGGAGCAGCAGTATCAGCCTGCTGAAGAATGAGACGATATTTACCATGTTCCGTTCCGCGGGGATCGGCGGAAGCTGGTATGCGATCCTGCTTTCCGGCCTGATCATCCTTCTGTGCATGGCTGTCATGCGTTGGTTTCTCTCGACCAGGCTCGGACTCTCGATCAGGGCTGCCGGAGACAACCGTGACATGGTATCCACTTCTTCCATCGATCCGCGCCGTATGATCACGATCGGCCTGTTTCTGTCGAACTGCCTGACAGCACTGTCGGGTGCTGTTGCCGGACAGCTCCAGAAATCAGCAGACATCAACGCCGGTACCGGTATTGTTGTGATCGGCCTTGCATCGCTGATCATCGGAGAAACACTGATCCGGGGAAGAAGATCACTGACAAGAAATATTCTTGCCTGTCTTACCGGCAATATCGTTTACCGCATGATCTATGCGATGATCCTGCAGACAAGGGTCATTCCCATCGAGTGCCTGAAGCTCATGACAGCTTTGATCGTAGCGCTGTCCATCAGTGCGCCGTATATCAGCAGCAGCGTGAAACTCAAAAACAGAGCAAGAAGGGAGACAGGTCATGCTTGAGATTCAGCATCTGACAAAGGTATTCAATGCCGGTACCGTCAATGAAAAAAGAGCGGTCACAGATCTTTCCCTGACAGTCAATAACGGCGACTATATTACGATCGTCGGCTCCAACGGTGCCGGAAAATCCACGCTGTTCAATGCCATAGCAGGTGTATTCACGCCTGACTCAGGCAGGATCATGCTGGACGGAAACAATATCACGTTTGAACCTGATTACAAACGCTCTGTTTATATCGGCAGGATGTTTCAGGATCCTTTGAAGGGCACCGCACCTCATATGTCGATCAAAGAGAATCTTGCGCTGGCTTATCTGCGTGCCGGCAACCCGAGACCCTTGTCCCGGATCAGCAGAAAAGATGAAGAGCTGTTCCGTGACCAGCTGAAGATGCTGGAAATGGGCCTGGAAGACCGCATGAATACACCGGTCGGAACACTTTCCGGCGGGCAGAGGCAGGCGCTGACACTTCTGATGGCAACGATCGTTCCGCCGAAACTGCTTCTGCTGGACGAACATACTGCGGCACTGGATCCGGCTGCCGCAAACAAAGTCATGGAACTGACAAACAGGATCGTTTCAGAACATCATATGACATGCATGATGATCACACACAATCTGAAGCAGGCAATGCAGACGGGAAACCGTACATTCATGATGAAGGACGGACAGATCGTTCTGGACCTGCAGGGTGAGCAGCGGAAAAACCTGACGATCGAAGATCTGCTGAGAATGTTCAGGGAAGGTACAAATGAGGAGTTTGACAACGACCGTATATTATTGTCAGAATAATAGCGGTAGATCATATGGCAGATAAAAAAACAAATGCAATGCGTATCCTGGACAGTGAAGGGATCACGTACACAGTACATACTTATGATGCGTCAGACGGGATCGTCGACGGCGTAACAGCTGCGAAGAAACTTGGTCAGGACCCGGACCAGGTGTTCAAAACACTTGTGACCAGAGGGAATGACCGGCAGTTTTATGTCTTTGTGGTCCCGGTAAAAGAAGAACTAGATCTGAAGGCCTGCGCACGAAGCGTTGATGTGCGCAGTGTAGAGATGATCCATGTCAAAGAGCTCCTGGGAATTACCGGGTATATCCGGGGAGGATGTTCTCCTGTCGGCATGAAAAAACAGTTCCGTACGGTATTTGACGAAACTGTTCTGCTGTTTGACCGTATATTTGTATCAGGCGGACGGATCGGAACACAGATCGAAGTGGCTCCGGAGGATCTCCTCAGGATCACCGGTGCTTCAACTGCGGCGATCATACGGGAATAACGGGTATCATCCCGTTTTCTTTTTGCCGCGCTGTATATTTCCCGTAATATCCAGGACGACCAGGATCAGCACATAGCACAGGAACGCCCCGAACAGAAAACCGCTTCCGTCAATGGCCATGTCTGAGAACTGCATGCTGCGGCCTTCCGTAAAATGCTGGATCACTTCATCTCCGGCCGGTATTGCGATCAGAAACAGTACGAAGTTCAGAAATCTGCTCGGCATCAGCGGACAGATATGCATCGCCAGGGATACAAGAAAGCCAAGGCCGGCAAATTCCGTGAAGTGCGCAAGTTTGCGCATATAATGATGCACGGTATAAAAGTCGGACGCATAAAGCCCGAATCTTGAGATGTGGTTCAGGATCCAGACAGTCACGCCGGATGACATCTTTGAAGACAGTTCGGCAACCATCATGGAGTTCCTGAAGATCATATAGATATAAAGGCAGACCAGGATCCAGATCCACCAATAACGATAACGCTTCATGTTTCACCTCGTTCCCGGTATCATACCACAAAGTACAAACACATGATATAATGTCTGCTATGCTTAACGAGAGATCAAAGTTTAAGATTTATGAGGTCTGCCTGGTGATCATCGGTACTTTCATGGTTGCACTGGCAGTTGAAATGTTTATTATTCCTTATAATATATTATCCGGCGGTGTAGCAGGTATTGCCGTAGCCATCAGTCCTCTGATCCATATTGATGAGACGCTGATCGCAAATGTACTGGTCGTAGGACTGCTGTTTGCCGGCGGAGCTGTACTAGGCAAGCAATTCTTTCTGGAGACATTTCTGTCTTCACTGATCTATCCGGTCTTTACAAGCATGCTGACGAAGATGATAACCGTACCGGCAGTAGACCCGATCCTTGCAAGCTTCTATGGAGGACTTCTTGGAGGCATTGGCGTCGGACTGGTCGTACGTGCGGGTGCATCGACCGGAGGAATGGATATTCCGCCGCTGATCGTACACAAACTGACGGGCATCAAGCTGTCTGTGCTGATCAGCATTACCGATGCATTGACAGTCATGCTGGGATTTGCGGCATATGATCTGTCCGCTGTTCTGCTCGGACTGATCTCGGTATTCTCGACAGGCTGGGCCGTCAGCAAAGCTCTGTCATTCGGTGAGGGTTCCGTTTCCAAATCAGTCCAGGTCATATCACCGCACTGGCAGGAGATCTACCGTCAGATCGATATTCAGCTGGGCAGAGGTGCAACGGTACTGGAAGCGCATGGCATGTATCAGATGGAAAAACGTCCGGTCCTGCTGTGTGTTGTCGGACAGAAACAGTATGCTGAACTGCTGAAGATCATCAATGATATTGATCCGTCTGCTTTTGTGATCACGACAGACGCAACTGATATGCATGGAGAGGGATTCACATATGGATTC
>DMBB01000310.1 GCA_003446295.1 Erysipelotrichaceae bacterium | reverse complement strand
AGACTTTCTGTCCCGGCTGATATTTACCGTTCATGAGGTACCTCCTTGAGGATATTATACCGCCTTACATTAGCATCGGTACCCATGGCTTGCGGTATGTACTGTACAAAGAAAGCTCCCTGTTACAGGAGCTTCCATGTATACGAAGTGCTTATAAATCTTCATATCTTTCCGGCAAATTGGGGAGAAATTGGGAAAGATTGGGGAATTTTGCCTTATGAAATGTACAAAATTTACCACCTGAAGGCCTTTATAAGCCTTTATATCTGCTCATATCTCCGCTTTTTGCCCGTTTTTCAATGTCTTATCTGGAATCTACTCACCACGCTGCTTCATTGTCGGGAACAGCAGAACGTCACGGATGGAATCTACTCCGCACAACAGCATGATGAATCTGTCGATACCGATGCCGATGCCGCCTGTCGGAGGCAGACCGTATTCCATTGCTTCAAGGTAATCCTCATCCAGTTCGGATGCTTCATCATCACCGAGTTCCTTCAGCTTGAGCTGGTTTTCAAAACGTTCTCTCTGATCGATCGGATCGTTCAGCTCAGTAAAGGCATTGTCGAATTCAATGCCGCAGATCTCAAGCTCGAAACGCTGTGTGAATCTGGGATCCTTGGGGTCCTTCTTTGCAAGAGGGGAGATCTCGATCGGATGTCCGTAGATGAACGTAGGCTGTACGATCTTGTCCTCAACAAATGCATCAAAGAAGAGGGAGATGATGTTGCCGACTGTGTGCTGGTGAGGTGCAACTTCCACGTTGTGTTCTGCTGCCAGCTTCAGTGCTTCTTCAACATCAGTAATCTGACGGAAGTCAATACCGGTATATTCTTTGACAGCTTCTGTCATATCCAGTCTCTTGAACGGTGCCTTCAGTGAGATGGTCTGACCCATGAATTCGAAATCAGTCTTTCCGAACACTTCCATTGCGACTGTCTCAAACAGGTCTTCATTGAACTTCATCATGCCCTCAAGATCCGAGTAAGCAAGATAAGCTTCCATGGATGTGAATTCCGGATTGTGCTTGAGGTCCATGCCTTCATTGCGGAAAATACGTCCGATCTCATAGACACCTTCCATGCCGCCGACGATCAGTCTCTTCAGAGGAAGCTCTGTTGCGATACGGAGATAGAAATCCTTGTCCAGCGTATTGTGATGTGTTACGAACGGACGCGCTGATGCGCCGCCGAGCGTAGGCTGCAGGATCGGTGTTTCTACTTCCAGGAAACCATGGGAATCCATGTAGTGGCGGATCGCACTGATGATGCGCGGTCTGAGAATTGCAATCTCTCTGCTGGAATCGTTGACGATCAGGTCAACGTATCTTCTTCTGTAGCGCTCTTCTTTATCTGTCAGACCATGGAATTTCTCGGGCAGGGGACGCAGTGCCTTTGTCAGATGTGTATATTCATGTACTTCAACGGACAGCTCGCCTGCATTCGTCTTCATGACCTTTCCTTTGACACCGATGATGTCGCCGAGGTCAGCGCTCTTGAACAGTTCATAGACTTCATCACCGACGACTCTCTGGTTGATGACGATCTGGATCCTGCCGTCACGGTCGAGCAGGTGTACGAAACCAAGCTTTCCCATTCTTCTCTTGGACATGATCCTGCCGGCAATGGATACCTCAGCATTGATCTCATTCAGTTCTTCCATAGTCTTTCCGCCGTACAGTGCGAATAATTCGGAGGAACGATGTGTTCTTGCAAAGGAATGTCCGAAGGGGTCGATCCCTTTTGCGCGCAGGTCGTTCATTTTATTGATGCGTGCTGCCTGCTGATCGTTGAGGCTCATCTCTTCGATCTGTCCGATCACTTCCGTGATCTTCGCTTCTGCCTTCTGCTTTTTCTGCTCGGCTTCCTTGCGCTTCGCAGCCAGCTCCGGATGAGCTGCCTCAAATGCTTTTCTGCGTTCTTCCTTCAAACGCTGTTTTTCTTCTTTTGTCAGTTCTTCTGCCATAGATTCCTCCATATAAACAAATAAAAGCCCTCAATCTAAGGGACGAGAGCTTGTTCGTGGTACCACCCCGGTTCATGACTGCTGCATGCAGTCATCTTCATTATGCCGGTAACGCCGGACTGCGGCTTACTTGGGAGGCTTTGCCGAAATGCGTACAGTCACGCTTCCTTTCACCGTATGGAAGCTCTCTGATGAGACCCCGCGCAGATCCTCTCTCCGTCATCGTTTGCGCATGAAATTATATCATGTTTATGCGTCAAATCAACATGATGGAAAGAAAAACTCTGCCGTGAGGCACGGCAGAGTATCTGAGCATATCATGTCTGCTGATCAGTCAAGATTCAGCATCGGTGTAAATGTATTTGCGTTGTAGATGTCTGTGAGTCTGTATCCGAAGAGGATATCCTCACCGGTGATCTCATATGTGCTGACTGTCAGTTCACCGTCATATTTCAGCGGTGCATCGCCAAGCTCATATGTATTCTGGTAGTTTCCGTCATAGTCATAGTAATCACAGATGAAGGAGATCTCATCGCCTTCGTTCAGTTCCATATAACCCTTGGCTTCGATGCCTTCTTCGTAGACCTTCTGTGCGCCGATGACTGTTCCTTCAGGAGCTTCATCAGTAAAGCGGATCACAAAGTTTGCACGTTCACCGTTGACCAGAGCAGGGACATAGCCTTCAACAGCATATCCGCCGTCATCATAGAACTCAGATTCTCTGACATAGTAGGAGACGACCTGATCGTCAATGGCTGTCCATAAGCCGTCATATTCGACCAGCAGATTGCCTTCTTCATCGAAGTCAAACACATTGTCCAGACCAAGATCGATATATCCGCTTCCGTCGTTGATCCATACGTTCAGTTCAACATCGTTGATCAGATCCCACTGTTCCTGGGAAAGGCTCAGTACCTGATGTCCGTTGACTTCGGAGAGCACCAGGTTCGTTGTATCGAGTATCTCAGCTCTGCCGCCCAGCATCTGTGCAAACAGGTCAAGGGAGTTGGGCTGTACGCCATAGGAACCGCCGAGCAGCTGTTCCAGGGAACCGTAGCCGGACTGTGCAGACTGCTGGGAACCGCCGTTCATCAGGAGGCTCAGGATATCCTCATATCCGACGGCCTGCTGGGAACTGTAGGAAGGCTGTCCGCCGAGAATGCTGTACAGCGGGTTGCTGTTGTTGCCGGTAACGACCTGACCGGATGTTTCCATCGTCGCAAAGGAACGGATCGCATCTGTGTAGCTGCTGTCCATGCCGAGGCTGTCATACAGTCTGGCAGCTGCGGACACTCTGCTTGTAGAACGGTAGGGGAAGTAGATGCTCAGACCTGAGCTGTTCGTCATGTTGTAGACACGGTTGTATTTCACGCACCCTTTGATCGCAGTGATCAGATCCTGTGCTTCCTTGGAATTGACATTCTGGCAGAAGTGCACCAGGTCTACCTGGTCGATCTTATTGGACTGTGCGTATTCCTTTGTCTGGGAACGCGCATTGGCGATCGTACGGTAAGCATTGGAATTGACTGCAGTCGTGATCGTCTTTGCAAAAGCACTCAGAGCGCTCGGAACGTTGGCTTCAAATTCCGCAAGGTCGACGAGAGACAGGGATGTCTTTTCGTTTCTGCCGCTTCTGGCGATAAAGGTATCGACGATCTCTTTTGCCAGTGTCGGCGTCGGCGTGCTGGAATTCTTTGCCAGTGTTGTCAGCCAGTCTGTGTAGTACCAGCCTGTACCGGGTTCTGTTTCTTCAGAAGCGATCATATAGTCCGCATACGGTGATACAGCAACAGCTGTCTCAACATTTGCCATCAGGCATGCATCGAAGCCGACAAAGTCGAATTTGACGCCTGTGCTCTTGAGGACCTGCGAGATCTGATCGACTGTCATCGTAGCGTTGGGATAGATCTGGTCATAGCCGTAGCCCTGGATGGAGCCTCCGCCATGATCCCAGAATATCAGCATATATCTGTCAGCCGGGAACTCCTTGACACCCCATTCAATGAAGTCCTTCAGTGTATTGGGTGAGGTCATCTGCTTTCTGCCGACATTCCTGTCAAGCGCGATCAGGGAATTCTGAGCGACCTTCCAGCGTTCGTTTGTTGCAGTACTCATGACATTGTTCTGCCATTTCTTTGTACCGCCGGTCTCAATGATGACATTGACCTTGTCGGACTGTGCCGCAGTCGCCATTTCATTGATGTCGCTGGTTGCCATACCGTAGTTGGCTTCCAGGTCAGTCGCACACATGTAGATCAGGATCGTGGCAGTATCATTGCCGTTGCCCTTCAGCTTCGTGAATTTATCTCTGGCTTTGCCGTTCACTGTTTCGTCAACAGTGCTTGTATTCGTATCCGTGTATGTGGTCACCGGGGGGTTGAAATGTCCGACTGTCGATGCAGTATTGGCTGTCGGCTTCGGTGTCGGGGTGGGCGTGACCACTGCCGGCTGTGCAGGCTTCGGTGTCGGTGTAGGTGCAGCTGTACCGCCTCCAGCGCCTCCTCCGAGATTTCCGAACAGCAGGTATGCGATAAGCGCAAGTACGCCGATTCCTCCGGCACCGCGGGTTACACCGGATGATCTTCTGGGGGACTGTCCGGTCTTTCTGCCGCTGTAGTCGGCATTGCCGACTTTGCCGGTATTCAGACCTTCTCCGCGTTTATTGACACCTCCCGAGGAAGTGGCTTCAGTACGTTTACGACCTCTGGGACGATTATTTGCAGTCATAAAGATACTCCTTTCATACTTAACTATTATTATGTCATATTGAGCAGGGAAGTGGGGCTAAATTTTATTTGCCGGACATTCTTAAAATGTGAATTTCAGCTGAACTTTGTGTGAAAACAGGATGTTTTTTCAGCAGATCTATTTACAAATGTAGACCGCAGGATTATCATATAGGCAAGAGCTTATATTATAGTTCATGAAAGGATAAATGCATTATGCATGAAATTAACAACGATAGAGTTTTTATGGTTGTTTATGAATGCGGTGCATCTGTGATCCACGAATACATGTCTGAATCAGACTATAAAGTGTTAGAAAGCAAAGAACGAGACGGCAGCGTCAGGATCATGGATGACGAATACCATATTCATAACAGATAACCGGAAACAGAGGCCTTTATTATTCAGGCCTCTGCTTTTTATTGGCATGAGTATGCTAAAATAGTTACGACCAAAAGAGGGACAGCAGATGGCAGACAGTAATTTTCTGATCAATGTTTCCGTGTTGTACAGGAACGTGCAGAAATATCTTGATAAGGAACTGGCGAAATTTTCGATCGGCTCCGGCCAGATCATGTTCCTCCTTTTTATTAATGAGAATGAAGGCGTTACGATGCAGGAAGTCACCCGCATCGTTGAAGTCGATAAAGGCACCACGACCAAATCTATCCAGAAGCTGATCGAGCAGGGATATGTGCAGTCCAGGATCGATGAAAACGACCGCAGGGTCAAGCGCCTGTATACGACGGAAAAGACATCCGAGGTCATGGCTGCTCTTTATGAATGCCGCAACCAGCTTCGTGTGCTTCTCACCAAGGACATGGATTTTGCACTGTTTGAGCAGCTGCTCAGCAGAGCGTGCGACAATACCAGGAACGAGCTGACCGATACTGCTTCTGCGTCCATGCTGAGGATCGGTGAACTGAAGAAGATGAGCCTGCTGGATTATCCCGGCATCATGTCCGCGTCAGTCATGCTGGCAGGCTGTCCGTTCAAATGTCCGTTCTGCCACAACCGGGATCTGGTATTCCTGCCGGAAAACTTTTCCTATATCGATCAGGATGAGCTGATCGCTTTCCTGGAAGAAAGAAAAGGCATTCTGGACGGTATCTGCATCGGCGGCGGGGAACCGCTGCTGCAGGACGGTCTGCTGCCGTTTATCCGGAAAGCACGTGAAGCAGGCTACCGGATCAAGGTCAGAACCAACGGCTATCATCCGGGACGTCTGAAGGAGCTGATCGATGCAGGACTGGCGGACGTCATATCCATGGATGTGAAAAACCGGAAAGAAAAATACGCGGAGACAGTCGGTCTGAACCCCGATGTATTCCGCATTGAGAATATCGAAGAATCGATCCGTCTGCTCAGAGGCAGCAGGGTGCCGCATGAGTTCACGACGACTGTCGTGAAGGAATACCATGATGTAGAGGACCTTCTGGCCTGTGCAGAGTGGATCGGCAAAGATGAAACTTATATCCTTGAACAGTACCATGAAACGGAGAAAGCGATCCAGCCGGGACTGCAGTCCTATGACGAAGAAACAATGAAGACATTCCTTGCGGCAGTTCGAGAGATCGTGCCGGATACACATCTGCGGGGCATCAGGAAGGGGTAGGTTATGTATAAAGTACGCAAGAGAGACGGAAACGAAGCTTCATT
>DMBB01000324.1 GCA_003446295.1 Erysipelotrichaceae bacterium | reverse complement strand
TCTGCCTGGATCGTCAGGTTTCCGTTGTACAGTGAGATCTTGATATCTTCCTTCTTATAGCCGGGGAGATCGATATCAAGCAGATAGTTGCCGTCTTTTTCATGGATATCCGTTCTCATGACGGCAGCTGTATTGAACGTGGGCAACATATCGTCAAAGAAGCTGTCAAACAAATCATTTCTTGCAGGTGTATATCTCATCATTTTTTCCTCCTTAAAGTATTTCAATAGATTTCTTTTCTTCTTTTTCTTTTCTTTCTTCACTGGGCACGCTGATTGTCAGGATACCGTCATGCATTGATGCTTTGATATCTGTATCACGGATCGCTGAGCCTACGCTCCAGGAACGTTCCAGTCTGCCTGTAAAGCGTTCTTTTCTCAGCAGGCTGCCCTTGCTGTCTTTTTCTTCATGCTCAGCTGTATGAGCAGCTGTGACTGTCAGAGTACCGTTGAAGAGTGAAATACGAACATCTTCTTTCGTATATCCGGGAAGTTCAATATCCAGATAAAACATATCGTCCTTCTTGCGGATATCGGTTCTCATCATGCCTTCAACATTGGAACCGTTCATTCTGCTGAACATATCATCAACCAGATTTCTTTTTCTATCATTCATATAGTTCATATTCATTGCTCCTTTTGCTTACACCTATTAGTATATGCATTGTTTTAGCACTGTCAAGTGTTGATTGCTAATATATTTGTTTATAATTTGTTTTAATTTCCTGTAAGCATTCATTTTTATGCATATTTATGCGCTTTTTCAGTTAGCAGATATTTTTGTAATTTGCTAAATCATTTTATGAACGCACTAAAAAACTGCCCTTTCAAGAGCAGTTAGCATATGATTCAGCTGATTACGTGAGGTTTTACATCAGCAGGGATCAGGCATTCATACTTCATTCCCGCTGTTCTGTCTTTAAACTCTTCTGTCGCTTCTTCGATCAGTGAAGGATCTTCCAGAAGCTTTTCAGCAGTCTTTGCAAGAACTTCCGCAGCAGTGTACATTCCCTTCATCGCGATGGAAGATTTGCCCTGTGCGACCCACTGCCATGAATGAGCTCCTGCACCATAGCTGTAGCAGGCTGTATTCAGCGTTTCTGTAGGAACGACCCAGCTGACATCTCCGACATCTGTGCTGCCCATATGGCAGACATCAGAAAATTCATTTTCTACAAGCATCGTGCAGATCGGGGATTCCTGCATGTTCTTCAGAAGTGCACGCTTATCCTTAACATGTTCTCCGACATTATCCATCGTGAACTGATGCGGCCAGGAATCACGGAATTTCTTTGCATAAGCAAGTTCTTCTTCCGTATATTCAGGTACGCCGACTTCTCTGAAGGCTTCCTGCATTACCTTTTCCAGAGTGAAGTTGACGATCGTGTTGGAAAGTCCTTCGTCAAAGACGATCTCCATCGTTGTGCCTGTCATTAAAGCTGCGCCTCTGGCAATATCGCATACACGCTCATAAAGTGCCAGGCATTTCGGATTGCTGGTAGAACGGATCAGGTATTTGACTTCTGCTTCAGCCTGAACGACATTGGGTGACTTACCGCCTGAATTTGTGATCGCATAATGAACACGGTCCGTGCTTTCCATATGCTCACGCAGATAGTTGACGCCTACATCCATCAGTTCAACAGCATCGAGCGCGCTTCTTCCTGACTGCGGTGAACCTGCCGCATGGCTTGCAATACCGTGGAAGCGGAAATAGGTCTGGATGCAGCTCTGGGAGCTTCCGGTGCCTACCTGATGGTAAATACTCGGGTGCCATGCCAGCGCGATGTCCGTATCATTGAATACACCGTCTCTTGCCATATAGGCTTTGCCTGAACCGCTTTCTTCAGCCGGACAGCCGCATACAAGTACAGTACCTGAGCACTGGTGTTCTTTCAGATAATCGCGGATCAGAAGACCTGCGCCGATCACTCCGACTCCCAGCAGATGATGTCCGCAGCCATGTCCCATTTCACATCCGTCCGGTGCATATTCCGCGACATCAGCTTTCTGGCCAAGTCCATAAAGTGCGTCAAATTCACCAAGCAATGCGATCACCGGATGTCCGCTGCCGTATTTTGCAACATAACCGGTCACGGTGCCGGCAACATTCTCTTCGATCTCGAATCCTTCGGATCTCAGGAAATCCACATGGATCCTGCTGCTTTCGAATTCCAGGAAGCCTGCTTCCGGATGGTCCCATACATTTCTGGCGACTGCTGCGAGTTTCTCTTCATACTCTCTCTTCATTTTTCTAATCCTCTTTCATCAAATTGTAAGCTTCAACAAGCTGCTGTGTGTATGCTTCACGCGGTGACTGCAGAATCTCTTCTGTACTCCCGGTTTCTATGATCCTGCCCTCATACATCACACAGATCCTGTCACAGATGCTTTCTGCACTGAGCAGGTCATGGGTGACCAGCAGGACTGATGTCCCCTCTTGATTCAGGCGTCTGATCTTATTCAGCATGAGGCTTCTGTTTTCACTGTCCAATGCGCTGAACGGTTCGTCAGCGATCAGAACAGACGGATGATGCACAACTGCTGATTCGTAGGCGATCAGCTGCAGCTGTCCTCCGGATAACTGCTGAGGAATACTGCGCATGATCTGTTTCGGGTCACGGAATCCTGCATCTTCCAGAAGGCTGTAAACAAGACGGTTTGCCGCAAAGTAGTTCATCCTGCTGTGCGCCTGAATGGCTTCACGGAGCGATGAAGCAATTTTTACGGTAGGATCCATATAGTTTCCGGGATTCTGGAAGATCATTGCCATTTCCTTCCCGCGGATTTCTCTCAGCATTTTCTGATGTGCTGCACGATCAGTAAATCCTTCACCTGTCAGAGATCTTCCGTTCAGAAAGATCTTCCCTTTTCTCATAACGGCGTTATATGAAAGCACGCCCATGCATGCTTTCACTGCCGTGGACTTGCCTGATCCGGATTCACCGATCAGCCCGAGAACCTCGCCGGGTTCCAGGGTGAACGATACATCCGTTACAGCATGGATCAGACCTCTGTCGGTATCCATGTAGTCCACTGAAAGATCCATCACTTCCAGAGCGTGCTTTTCATTCATATTTTAAATTTACCTCTTCTTCGGATCGAGTGCCTGATTCAGACCATCACCGATAAAGTTCAGACTCAGGATCGTAAGGCAGATCGCCATGACCGGCCATACCATCTGCAGCGGCTGAGAAGCGATCAGTGAACGTGCTTCGTTCGCCATTGTTCCCCAGGAAGCCTGCGGAATGGAAATACCGATACCGACGAATGACAGGAATGCTTCAGTAAAGATCGCACTCGGTACCATCAGCGTTGTGTTGACGATGATCGGGCCGATCGAGTTTGTAACAAGGTGCTTGAACAGAATACGTTTATTGGAAGCGCCCATAACTTTCGCAGCAAGTGCGTATTCCTGCTGTTTCAGTGCCATGACCTGCGCACGGACCTGACGTGCAAGTCCTGCCCAGCTGGACACGGAGATCGCCAGAAGCACTGAGAAGATATTCGAACCGAATACCAGCATAATCAGGATGACATAAAGCAGTGTCGGGACTGAATAGATGATGTCGACCAGACGCATCATGATCATATCCAGACGTCCGCCCAGGTATCCGCAGATACCGCCGAAGATAACACCGATGACAAGGTTGATTCCGGCAGCAGCGAAGCCGACTGACAGAGAGATTCTTGCACCGTACATAACACGTACGAAGATGTCTCTTCCGAACTTATCTGTACCGAACCAGTGCTGAGCACTCGGCAGTGCGTTTCTGTTTGTCAGATCCTGCATTTCATAGGAATACTTTGACAGGATCGGTGTGAATATCGCAAACAGGATCATCAGGACCAGGAAGCCGAGACTGATCAATGCCAGTTTGTTTTTCTTGAAATTGAACCAGACATCCTGGAAGTATGTCTTGGATTCCATTGCAATAAATTCATTGTTCTTCTGATCTTCAGGGAGTTTTTCAAACGCATCAGCAGGCAGATTGTCGTAAGCCAGTGCGTTCATATCGAGATTGATTTCACTCATGATCTGACTCCTTTCTTAATCTAAGCGGATACGGGGATCAACGATCGCTGTAACAATATCAGTCAGGATATTGGCGAAAATGATCATAGAACCGTACATGATCGTCAATGCCATGATCAATGTATAGTCACGGTTGGTAACGCTCTTGACGAATTCAGAACCCATACCGGGGATCGAGAACATCGTTTCGATAACGAATGAACCCGTAAGCAGTGATGCAAGAAGCGGTCCGGCGTATGTGATGACCGGAATGATCGCGTTCTTCAGTGCATGCTTGAAGATCGCTTTGACACGGGATGTTCCCTTGGATACAGCCAGGATCATGTAGTCCTGTCTCAGTTCCTCAGTCAATGAGGATCTGACAAGTCTTGAGATCATGGCGATTGGATGAAGAGCAAGTGCTACAGACGGCATGATAAAGTGCTTCCACGATGTCAGACCGATGAGCGGAAGAGCTTTCAATTTAACACCGAACAGCCACATCAGACCAAGTGCCATCAGGAATGAAGGTACTGAGACGCCGACTGTTGCGATAATAGCAGCCAGACCCTGAACAAAGCCTGATTTTGAGAATGCCGCAACGACGCCAAGCAGAATGCCGAATACCATCGCTGTGCAGAATGCGCTTGCGCCGACTTTAGCGGTATAAGGCAGACCGAGTTTGATGATGTCAACGACATTTGTGCCTTTTCTGACCAGGGATGTTCCGAAGTCTCCCCTTGCGATATTTTTCAGATAAGCTCCGAACTGGACAATGATCGGCTGATCCAGCAGATACTTCCTCATCATCAGTTCCTTGACTGATGCAGGAAGTTTGTCCATTTCACCGGCAAACGGTGAACCCGGAATGATATGCATCAGGAAGAATGTGATCGTTGTCAGTGCGAACAACGTCAGGATTCCCATTCCCAGACGCTTTAAGAGATATTTCAGCATAATGTCTCCCCTTTCAGACTTTCAGATACTTTTCAAACCAGTCCGTCATTTCTTTCAGCCTGCGGACTCTGTGCTTCGGTTTCCCGGTTCTGCTGAGTCCATGGTTTTCTCCTTCGAAGACGACCATTCTTGACGGTACATGGAAGTATTTCATGGCAGTAAACATTTCAACACCCTGATCGATCGGGCAGTTGTAGTCACACAGTGAGTGGATAAACAGGATCGGTGTTTTTGCCTGGTCAGCATATTTCAGCGGTGACTGTTCCCACATCTTCAGCATATCTGTCCATGGCGTAGCAGCCATTTCGTTGCTGTCGAATGTGACGCCGATCTCACTGGCGCCGAAGTCAGCGACCCAGTTGGATATTGAACGCTGTGATGCGATCGCCGCAAATCTGTCTGTATGGCCTTCGATCCAGTTGCACATGAATCCGCCGTACGAACCGCCTGCAGCTCCGATATGTGCTTCGTCGATCTGCGGATATGTTTTCAGGACATGATCCGTGAAATCCATCAGATCATCGAAATCGATCGTTCCGTATTTTCCTCTGAGATCCGCAAACGCTTCACCATATCCTTCGCCGCCGCGCGGATTGCAGAAGAATACAAAGTATCCCAGGGAAGCCCAGATCTGCATCTCATGGAAGAACAGAGTTCCATATGCGCCTCTCGGTCCTCCATGGATCTCCAGAATACCCGGATATTTCTTTTCCGGATCGAAATCCATCGGTTTGAGGATCCATCCATCAATCTGTATACCGTCTCTGTCGGTAAACGGAATGTATTCCGGTTCAGCTGTATATTTGTTGTCCAGCAGACCTTTATTCACGTCATCCAGCAGCTTGACTTCACCATCTTTATATTCATAGACACAGCTGAGCTTTGAGGGCTCAGTTCCAACGAACAGCACAGATGTGTCATCCATATCGAAGCAGATCACAGCACCACCGCCGAAGTCGAGGATCTGATTGATATTTCCGTCCTGATCAAGCTCATACAGATCTGTATGGTAATGATTCATCGCTGTAAAGATCAGTTTTCTGCCGAGACCTTTGAAATTCGTGCCGCCCGGTCTTACGCAATCGCATACCGGTGTATCTCCGAATGCCAGTTCTTCACTGTTCTGACGGAAGAGACGGCAGGCGCCCTCTTTTTCATCAAACAGATAGAAATCAGTGAGCTGACCGGTCCCCCATGTTTTCATATCACATGCCGTGAAGATCAGTCCGAGATCATTGAAGGCAATGTTTTCAACCTTCATCAGACCATCTTCAAGTACATGAACTGTTTCTTTGCTGTCAGTATCATAGATGCTGATACCGGCTGTCAGAGAGATCGTGTCCTGCCATGTTCTGTGCACATAGGCGATCTTTCCGTCTTTGACTGCCATTCCGGATACAGATGTATATTCACCTGTCAGACGTGTCAGTTCACCGCTTTTTTCATCATACAGGAAGAGGACGCTTCGTTTGCCTGATACAAATCCGCGGCCGTTTCCCCAGAACGGAACTTCCTCAAAAATATGGTAGTCTTTCTCTTCTTTGCAAAGAGCAGGATCGACCTTTTCAGGATCGGGACGGTTTCTGTCAACCAGGATCTTCATCGCATAGAGCCCGTCTTTGACCTTGTGTGTATCCTGGACGTTTGCTTTAATGCTGAATGCTTCGTAAGCTTCGCCGCCGTTGACATTCAGACGATAGAATACGGTTTTTTCATCGATCGGCTCAGGTGTATCTTCTTCTTTGCGGACCGAATTAAACAGAAGCGTCTCATTGTTGTCCCATAAAGCACCGGAATTTTTGCCGTTGTAAGTCAGTCTCCGTACATTGCCTGTACATCTGTCGACCAGACTGAAGTCGTAGTGATATTCATTTTTTGAAGCATCCGGCTCGATCACTGTATAAACAGCATATTTGCCGTCAGGACTGAGTTTCAACCCGTTGGCAGCGCGGATAAGTGTAATATCGTTCATCACGACTTTTTCCATCAGCATTTCCTCCTGTTAAACAATAATGGAAGGTTTCAGCCTTCCAGATAATGATAAATGCCATTGCAAAGACATACTCAGACTTTGCATGCTATAACTTTATGTTTTGACTAATCAAAAGTCAACGTTTTTCTGTAACTATTTCATTGGTATGAAAGACATTTCATGAAAAATGTTACTTTTCAGAAGCTCTTTTTACATATAAGTTCCAAATAAAAACAGATCTGCATAAATCTGTTTTTTCATACGTATTGAATTGATAATTGAACGCAGAACACACTGCATAGAGAGCTTGCTGAAGCAGTTCAGTGCAGTATTCTTACTCTGTTGTATTGGAAAGTGTTCTTCTGTCCCTGCCGACCATTTTTTCGGTTTCTGCAAGCGTACGGATGCGTTCCAGGATCCGCATCGCTTCCATACGGTCATCACCTTTTGATGTCTTCACAAAATGATCCAGAAGTGTATTGAAGTCGTTATTGGAAGTAAACCAGGTCGGCTTTTTGTTCTGCATGCGCGCATCCAGGATCGAAAGCAGCAGATTTCTGGTTCTCTCAGTCACTTCCTCTGCGCCGATATCATCGATCACCAGAAAATCCGCATAGCTCATCCGGTCAGTTTCCGTTTTGTATTCGCCAGTTCTGAGCGAAGCGGTAATGCGCTGGCAGAGAGACGGATAATGAACAAACACGGTCTTTTTGCCGTTCTTGGCCATATAATTGGCTGCACATGCCGCAAGATATGTTTTCCCGGTTCCCATACTGCCGTACAGATAAAGACCTTTGGACTGCATGCAGCAGCGCAGTGCGTGGTTTACGGAGCGTATATAAGCACTGTCCTGCTCTTCTAGGATGATGGAATCAAAGCTCACCTGTTTCATTTCGTCGCTCAGGTCACAGATCAGATAATTCTTCAGATGTGCTTCATTGATGCTGCGCTGTGTTTCAAATTCACATGCCGCAACAGAATTTGACAGGATGCCGTCATAGCTGAGTGAAGGACGATATCCTTTCTGCTGACGTCTGCACATGCTGAGGGAAGTGCATCCTTTGCATTTTGCGATGTCATCCAGGTAGCGCTTGATCTGATAAGGATGCCTGCTGATCTCTTCCAGCGGGACAGCGAGGTCGTTCAGCATATCAATAACAGTGTGATCTGCAGAAAGCTGCTGAATTAGCTTCTGCCTTTCAGCATCCAGATCACCGGCTGTATTCTGTATATAAACTGGTTTCAGCATCAGACATTACCCATCCTTTTCAGCATTTCCTTTACTTCATTGATATCCGTATCTGTTCCGGCTGTTTCTTCCTTCTGCTGCTCTTCCAGCATATATTTCGGAACAGATTGTTTTCTCCGGTAATCAGAGTCTTTCTTTTTCTTTGTTTCAGCGATCGCGTCTTCTCTTGTTTTTACATGATCCCTGGCCCATTCTCCGGCAACCATTTCAACAAACTTCGGAACCAGCCTGTTTGAAGAAACAGAGAGAATGTATTCGATCATAATGTTGACCACTTCTACGCTGAAATTCATCTTTTCGATCAGATATTCCAGGATCTTTCTGTCTGCCAGAGACACTTCCCTGCCATTCTGCTTTGACTGCAGGAAAGATACAGGCGGAAGCTTATACGGATCATCTGTCTGAATGATCTCGGAATTTGACTTTTCTGCAAGGAGCTTCAGCTTTGCGGCATTAAATTCATTTCTGCCAATGTTGACGCAGTTCCCTGTCAGCTGGCGCATGCGTTCCGGCGTCAGGCCATAGATCGTTGCGAGCTTTCCGATCAGGCGGAGGTTTTCTTCCGTTCTCAATTCAACCGGAAAAACAAGCGTGGATGTAATGGAAAAGAATCGTTCGTAATCAAAATTGATGCTGACATCATCTGCGAACTGATATCTGGGCTGGATGCGGCTGCCGGTGTCTTCCGTATTATATGTACCCTTTTCCGTATATCTGACGACAGGTCTGGTGATATCGCGGTAGCCTGCAGTTGAAATGTATCCTGTCATGAATTTATTCACAGTCAGTTCAGTCTGTCTGCTGCCGAGGATACGGGTCAGTTCTGACTTCATTTCACGGCTGTCCAGGAATACGGCAGGACTCATCGGCTGGTTCAGCATGTACAGGTACTGATTCCTGTCTTCAGCTGTCTGTACATATGTCCTTAACAGCAGGTGTTCCTCCAGCTTGATCCTTGCACGTTCGATCTCATCAATACTCTGGTTCATCAGGACACTGAGTCTGTGATGTGTTTCCTGCGAACGCTGCTTTCTGCCTTCTGTATACAGCGTCAGATAAAGTGATATTGCCAGAGATCCGGTCAGAGGCTGATACAGGCTCATCAAAGACGTGAGAAAATCCGCGCTGACCGAATCAGCACAGATGACCCTGTAAATGTCTTTGCCCTTTA
Organism: Erysipelotrichaceae bacterium; assembly: GCA_003446295.1. Next base: position 111 of record DMBB01000324.1, on the reverse strand, counting down.
ATTCCATAATTACCTGCCTTTTTTCAGTTCTCTGACCCAGAGTGCTACACAATGGTCCAGTTCTTTGATCGTACCATCATTATATATTATCTCGTATGCCGTCTTCTGCTT
>DMBB01000250.1 GCA_003446295.1 Erysipelotrichaceae bacterium | reverse complement strand
ATGGAAGAGATCCGTCCTTACCTGCACCTGGATGCCATGACGGTAACCGGCAAGACATTAGGTGAGAACCTGGATGAACTGAAGACAAACGGATATTACGAAAAGTGCCAGAAGTGGCTGGATGACTTCAATGAACGTCAGCACGTACATGTCACAAAAGAAGACATTATCCGTCCGTTTGACAAAGCGATCGGAACAGACGGCTCCATTGCCGTACTGAAAGGAAACCTGGCTCCGGAAGGCGCTGTCATCAAACATACAGCCTGCCCGAAGGAAATGTATGAAGCTGTGCTGAACGCAAGACCGTTTGACAGTGAAGAAGAATGCCTGGATGCAGTCCTGCACCATAAGGTCAATAAAGGAGACGCTGTATTTATCCGCTATGAAGGTCCGAAGGGATCCGGCATGCCTGAGATGTTCTATACATCAGAGGCGATCAGCTCTGACCCGGAACTCGGCAAGGCGATCGCGCTGATCACAGACGGACGTTTCTCCGGCGCTTCAACCGGTCCGGTCATCGGTCACTGCTCACCGGAAGCTGCTTCCGGCGGACCGATCGCACTGGTAGAAGAGGGCGACCTGATCGAACTGTCCGTGTCACAGAGAAAGCTGAACATTGTCGGCGTCAAGGGTGAGCGGAAGACTCCTGAAGAGATGGAAGCGATCCTCAATGAACGAAAAGCCAAGTGGCAGGCAAGACCTCCGAAATACAAGAACGGAGCTCTGAGAATGTTCTATGAACATGCTGAGTCACCGATGAAGGGAGCATATCTGAAGTATGACTGAGCTTCACCTCCAGAACCTGCAGACAGAAATACCGAATGAAAAGACACGGGATCTTGATCTCATGACAACAGAAGAACTTCTGTCCGTCATGAATGAAGAAGATCATAAATGCGCTGAAGCTGTCAAAGAAGCGCTTCCCGAGATCGCTGAAGCGGTAAAGCTCTGTATCTCAGCACTGAAACAGGGCGGAAGAATGGTTTATATCGGGGCAGGAACCAGCGGCAGGATCGGTATGATGGACTCCGCTGAATGTGTCCCCACATTCAACTGCGACCGCATCATTGCCTGCCTGGCGGGCGGTTTCGGCGCGGTTTCCAAAGGCATTGAGAATGCTGAGGACAACATGGAACAGGGGGCCGAGGATCTGAAGAATCTCGGATTCTGTGACAAGGATGTCGTGATCGGCATTGCCGCAAGCGGCAGAACGCCGTATGTGATCGGTGCCTTGAAATATGCCCAGGAGGTCCATGCAAAGCGCATAGCCGTGTCATGCAACAAGCATGCGGAAATATCGAAGTATGCGGATACGGCGATCGAAGTGGACGCGGGAAGTGAAGTGCTGACCGGTTCCACGAGACTGAAGTCCGGAACATGTCAGAAACTCATCTGCAACATGCTGTCGACAGCTGCTATGCAGGGGATCGGTAAGATCTATAAAAACCTGATGGTGGACATGGTTCCGACCAACGCCAAACTCAGGGACAGGGCAGTCCGCATCATCTCGGAAGCTTCGGAATGCTCACTGGAAACAGCACGTGAATACTATGAGCTGTCAGGACATGACATGAAGACGGCGATTGTCATGATCTTAAGCGGAAAGTCCAGAGAAGACGCACAGAAATGTCTGCAGGATGCGGATGGTTTTGTGCGCAAAGCACTGAATCCTTTGGTGTGATTTTGCTGTCTTTCTTATATAATTATTATGTAGAAATGAGGGATGCTTATGGAAGTCCTATTTAAAGAAGAGCCTTATTCGATCGAATCATTGGTATTTGATGATAAAGAGGTAAAATTCCGTGCATTTGAGCACCGTGTTTACTGTGCTGATCCGATTGATCCGGAACATCAGGAACTGAGTATCTATGTCCCTGAAGAATATTATGAAGAAGGCAGTACGGGTAAATATGATATCCGCACAGCTCCGATCTTTATGCCGAATACGATCGGCGGTTATCGTCCCGGTTATTTCCAAAGACCCGGCATTGACCACCATGGCAAGGTAACAGCATCTGCGATCGCATTGTATCTTGGTTATGTAGTCGTTGTACCGACAGCCAGAGGCATCGGACTGAAGGATGAGTTTGATATCAACATCGGCGTTGTGCCTGCTGCACTGGTAGACCTGAAAGCAGCCATCAGATATCTGCGCTACAACAAGGATGTTATCCCCGGAGATACAGAACGTATCATAACAAACGGTACGAGTGCAGGCGGTGCGATGAGTGCTCTGCTTGGCGCTACAGGCAACCATCCTGATTTTGAACCGTATCTGAAAGAGATCGGGGCATGTGATGAACGTGATGATGTATATGCGGCATCCTGCTATTGCCCGATCACGGATCTCGACCATGCAGATATGGCATATGAGTGGGAATTCAGCGGCAGAAATGAATACCATATGAACAAGCTGGTTGTCAATGAAGAAGCTGCCAGGGAAAACGGCGTGACAGAGGAAATGCTGGAAAGTCTGAACCATAACGGTCATCCGGACTTCTCAAAGCTGCCTGAGGAACTCCGTACCAAAATTGTGGAAAAAGTACCGGTTACAGAGACCATGACGACTCAGCAGGGTTATCTGTCCAGGGATCTGGCGAGAATGTATCCTGCATATATCAACAGTCTGAAGCTGAGAGATGAACGTGAAAATACACTGCAGCTGAATCCGGACGGTACGGGAACATTCCGTGCCTGGATCGCACGTCAGGTCATCCGTTCCATGGAAAAGGCTGTACTGGATGATTACGACATGAAGGAATATCCGTGGATCGATTTCCACAATGACAGACCGGTTGGATTTGACTGGGAAGCCTTTGTTGATTTCCGTACAAGAATGAAGCCGACGCCTGCGTTTGACAAGACAGGGGAACCCGGTTCTCCGGAGAACAAAGTATACGGAAGCCAGAGAATCGACAACCGTCACTTTACATCATTCGGATACCAGCATGATAAGAGCGGCTGGCCGAAAGTACCGCCGGAGCAGGTCAAACTGTACAACCCGCTGTACTATATCGCAGATCCCAGAGCTACCAAGGCCAAGAACTTCAGGATCAGGGCCGGCGCACTGGATCGTGATACATCACTTGCTGTATCAGCAGTGCTGACGCTCGTATTGAGAAACAACAGTATCCCTGTAGACTATTTCATTCCATGGGATACCGGCCATGCAGGGGACTATGATACAGGTGATCTCTTCCTCTGGGTCCGCAATATTACAAGATGATCCAAAACTCACGGCTCCGCACAATGCGGAGCTTTTAAAACAAATATGCGGTATTTCTGACATCGTGAGCATCCATGACGGAAATCTGAATGATACGTGGTAGTATTCTCTCATGAAAATCGACAATGAGACAAAAGAGTTTATCAGGGAGGTCTTTGTACTGGCGCTCCCGGTAGGAATACAGCAGATCATCAATCTGCTCGTCAACCTGATCGACAACATCATGGTCGGCCAGCTTGGAGAACTGGCGATCACAGCTGTATCGATCAGCGGCACCTATACATGGCTTGTCATGGTGGCAGGCATGGGTATGGCAAGAGGTGCCAATGTCATCATGTCCCAGTACTGGGGAGCGGGCAATGTCAAAAAGATCAAGCAGCTGTTTTCATTTGTTCTGACAGCATCTGTATTTGTGGCATTGATCTTCTTTGTGATCACATCACTGTTTCCTGCACAGATCATCAGGATCTATACATCGATCCCGGAATTTGTTGAACCGGGCGTCAGTTATCTGTCCATTCTCAAATACAGTTTCCTGCTGACAGGCATCAGCCAGACAGCAGTGATCATGCTGCAGTCGGTACGCTCCGTAAAGATCGGTCTGTATAACTCGATCCTTTCATGCTTTACGAATATTTTCCTGAACTGGGTACTGATCTTCGGTCACTTCGGACTGCCCGCCATGGGTGTCAGAGGCGCTGCCCTGGCAACTGTTCTGGCACGTGCGATCGAACTGATCATCACCCTTGTCTACCTGTTCCGGTTTGAACCGCATTTGAAGTTCCGCATCCATGAATTCGATCCTGTTCTGGACAAGGAATATCTGATGAGCTTTGTCAGGATCACTGCTCCGCTGCTTGCAATCGATATCCTTTCAAACCTGGTATCCTCCGTGCAGACAATGATCACCGGCAGAATATCTCCGTATTATATTTCAGCCAACTCCATCGTTCATATGGCATGGACGATCCCCAACAGCTTCTGTGTCGGTACATCTACAGCGTGCAACGTCATGATCGGCAATCTGATCGGAAACAATGAATTTGAAAAGGCAAAGGTCAACGCAAGACGCTTTGTCAAAACAGCAGTGGTATTCGGTGTCTGCAGCAGCGCCATGGTACAGGTGCTCCTGCCTATTCTGATGTCCTATTACAAGGTGACCCAGGAAACACTGACCCTGACAAAACAGATGGGCTATGCTGCATCATGCACCGTGCTGTTCCTGCCAATGACCTTTATGGTATTCAACGGCATCCTGAAAGCAGGCGGCCAGACAAAGAAGCTGATGATCGTGGATATGATCGCCAACTGGCTGATCGCAATACCGTTCGGATATGTTGCCGCATTTGTATTCCATTGGCATCCGGCGGTCCTTTATGCGGTACTCAGAAGCGGTAATCTGTTCAAAGCCATATGGGCACTGATCCAGTTAAAAAAGGATAACTGGATTCATAAGATTGCATGAATACAGACACGCTGTAAACTTTACGTATGTTATACTGTTAAAGATGAAACAGATTATCTGTAGAAAGGCATAAGACAATGAGCGAAAATAACAATACACAGTCTCAGTCAATCACTTTGACACTTTCACCTGAAGAAGCTGAAAATCAGGTCGCTGAACAGCAGGCCGCTCTTGAAGCCGCAAAGACAGAGCAGGCAGTTAAGGATCAGTATGATGAATCCAAACTGACGGAACAGGAACGCAGAACCGTCAATGAATTCTCCAAGAAGATCGATATCATGGAGACAAATACGATCCTGCAGTATGGTTCTGCTGCTCAGAAAAAGGTTACTGATTTCAGTGACAGCGCTCTGAAAAATGTCAGAACACAGGACCTCGGTGAAGTAGGAGACCTGCTGAGCAATCTGGTTACAGAACTGAAAACAACAGACCAGAAAGAAGAAAAAGGCATCATGGGTCTGTTCAAAAAGGGTGGAAACAAAGTTGAACAGCTGAAAGCACGTTATGACAAGGCTGAAGCAAACGTTGATAAGATCGCTGCTGTTCTGGAAGACCACCAGATCGTCCTGCTGAAGGATATCGCACTGCTGGATCAGCTGTACGAGCGCAATGCACAGAATACAAAAGAGCTGTCCATGTACATCATTGCCGGCAAAAAGAAGCTGGAAGAAGTACGCAGCACAGAACTGCCTGCACTGGTAGAAAAGGCAAAGCAGTCCGGACTGCCTGAAGATTCACAGGCTGCCAACGATCTGTCACAGGCATGCGACCGTTTCGAAAAGAAACTGTATGACCTGGAGCTGACACGCCAGGTATCCATTCAGATGGCACCGCAGATCCGTCTGATCCAGAACAACGACACGCTGATGACAGAGAAGATCCAGAGCACGATCGTCAATACGATCCCTCTGTGGAAGAACCAGATCGTTCTGGCTATGGGCATCAACCACTCCAAAGAAGCTATGGAAGCAGAGCGTGAAGTTACCAACATGACAAACGCACTTCTGAAGAAGAATGCTGAAACACTGCACCAGGCTACTGTTGAAACGGCCAAGGAAGCAGAGCGCGGTGTTGTTGATATCGAAACACTCCAGCATACGAACCAGGAACTCATCGCTACACTGGATGAAGTGCTGACGATCCAGAAGGAAGGACACGAAAAACGTGTTGCGGCTGAACAGGAACTCGCAAGGATCGAGGCTCAGCTGGCAGACAAGCTCCTGGAAGTCAATTACCAGATGGATGTCAAAAACAGGAAATAATCATCCGATCAGAAGGTCAGGGTATTCAAAACCCTGATCTTTTTTTTACCAGACAAATGAATCGGCAGGAAAATAAGTTATACTGTTTTCTGTAGCTTTTGGAGGTCGGCAATGAACAGTGAATATACAAAATGGGTCGCATGCTGGGGAAACGCGACATCGATCAGAAATCAGACGGATTGTATTTATGCGAAGGATCTGACACTTCGTTATCCGCTGAGGATGGTATTTGACGGGTGTGCATTAAGACTGCATTTCTCAAACCTGACAGGTACGGAACCGGTCAGATTCTATGCCAATATTGCCCGTTCTTTGTCTGACAAGGAAATCGATCCGGATACACTGAAGCAGGTAACAGTAAAGGGCAGTGCATGCATTGTTCTGGAACCGAAGGAAGAAGCAGTCAGTGATGAGGTGGCATTTGACATAACAGCAGGAGAAACGATCAGCGTATCCCTGTTCATGGAAGGATACAACCAGATGAACGCTGGCGTACTGATCACCGGACCGCTTTCCAAAGGGTTTTACTCTTACGGAAACTTCATGAATGACAGGGAACTCCCGATGGATCTGACAAGGAAAACGAACTGGTTCTATTTTCTGAATACGGTGGATATTCTGACAGAAGAAAAGAACCATGCGCTGATCTGCTACGGGGATTCCATAACAGCCCAGTCATGGCCTGACTATCTGACGATCAGGGCATGGGAAGAAGGATACAGAAACGTATCGATCATCAGAAGAGCGGTCAGCGGAACCAGGATCCTCAGGCAGTACGACAACATAACATATGCTGCATACGGTCTGAAGGGAGAAACACGGTTCCCGATCGAAATGAATACCGCCGGAGCTGATGCTGTACTGATACAGCATGGCATTAACGACATCATTCATCCGGTAGGGACTGATGTCAATCCGTTCCGTCCCTGGAGTGATCTGCCGACAGCAGAAGAGATGGAAGAGGGCTTTACCAGGATCTACATTGACTATGCGAGAAAACTCGGCATGAAGGTATGGGGCGGCACACTGATCCCGATCTTCGGATGGAGAACATATGAACCGTTCCGTGAAGACCTGAAAAATGCCTTCAATGACTGGCTGAGAACAACAGACCTGCTGGACGGATGCGTTGACTTTGATCTAGCGATCCGTGATCCTGAACATACCCCGGCATTTGCCCAGGGATATGATTCAGGCGATCACCTGCATCCATCGGAAGAAGGATATAAAGCAATGGCATACGCTGTTGACAGCGAACTGCTGAAATAACAATAAACGGTCCTGTTTCGGGACCGTTTACTCATCATATTCGCCGTATTCACATCCGACATTGTATGCGTCGACTTCATCGATCAGTTCTGTACCGCTGATCGTTTTCCTGTACAGTCTGACCGTACCTTTTCCGTTGCCGCCGTTCCAGAGTCTGTGGAAGTGCTTTATACCGTTCGGAGCTTCATAATTGATCCACAGCATATCCTTTTTCTGACAGGTGATCTCCGTTTCCATGACCGCATGGATATTTTCCTGACGGATATGCCAGTGCACAGCTTCCTCATCCTCGTCAAAGGAGAACTGTGTTCTGACGACCAGATGAAGCTTGGAGAAGTTGAAGTCAAATTCTTCTCCTTCATACCAGAAGACGCCCAGCAGTCTTCTGTCCAGCGGTACATGGAAGACCTTCGGTCTGCCTCCGCCGATGTCAAAGACGCTGTTTCCGAGCCATTCATTCCTTTTTCTGCTGAACAGATGATTGGAAGAAAGCCATACCCATGGGGTCGTGAAATCACAGCCCCAGTTTTTATCTGCGTAGCCATAGGAGGTTTCCGG
>DMBB01000288.1 GCA_003446295.1 Erysipelotrichaceae bacterium | reverse complement strand
AGCGGTTCTTCTGCGGACCCGATATATCCTACGACCTGATCTGAAAACATCACCTGGATATAGATCACATAATCCCTGTCATGATACAAAGGATTATCGCTGGTATCAGATTTCAGCATTTTAGCTGTCGGATTCATCACTTTACTTTCCAGATAAGGCATATCAGGATAGGATTCACTGACAGGCTTGTAATAGGCTTTATATGTAACTCTTTCCATTGCCGGCAGCGGATCGATATGCAGTGTGATCCTTGCGGTCTTGGAGAGCGGTTCGATCTCCGCATACTTCTCCATAGATTGGAAATCAAGCTCCATCGAAGTCAGGGATACTGTCTGACCGGTCGGAACGATCTGATAAGTACCGTCAGGATAAATGCCAAGAGCGATGGCGTAAACAGTCGTTCCGCCGTACGTATCCGCATCAATGTAGTAATCAGCGTCTATGCTTTCGTCATAGTTTTTACTGCTGGTGAAATATTTGGTCTCATCTTCGGTATTTGTCAGACGGATGTGATTCAGCCTTTCCTCATTCGGATTGTTTACTTTCAAATAAACACGGGACTTGCGATAACCGTTACTGATCTCCACGACAGAAACAGTGATTTTGGTCGCCGCAAAAACAGTACTCTCCTCAGTCTCTTCCTGTAATTCCGCTTGCTCTTCAGCCGGTTGTTCTGATTCCAATGTCTCTTCATCCGGTACTTCAGGTTCAGCGGTCTCCTCTTCCGGTTCAATGGATGCCTGAGGCTCAGGAATCTCTTCTGAAATGGTATCTTCTCCGGTCTCTTCATTGTCAGACAGTTCTTCACTGATGATCTCATCCGGAATAGCTTCTTCCTCCGAAATCACTTCAGTGATCTCTTCGGCCTCTTCTGAAACAGCAGTCTCCTGCACAACCTCATCATCGGTCTCCTCTGCCATGACCGGCATTTGCACAAAGGCTGTTTGCAAGAACACCAGTACAGACATCATGACAGCTAAATAATTCTTCTTCATAAACGTATCTCCAGCAATTTGATCGAATTCATTATACTGAAATATTGCCATTATAAAAACTGATTCCTGCCGAATCAGTTTTTATAGAATACAGTTTTATTTAAACTTCGGATAATGCTTATTTGAGCACCTTGATCCATTCATTGTCCTGATCGGCGATCCACTGATCATTTCCGATCCTGTACCATGTATAGCCGCCGTTTTCCCGTGTTTCGTATGCGTAGAACTGCGTTCCCTTGGCAGCTGTATAATACTTCTCATTTGATACATCAGGACCGCTGCGTACATTGAGTCCGGCATCCGCGGTCACTTCGATGCGCATGATCCGGCTGTCACTGACGCTTTCCCCGGTATCTTCCAGTCCAGATACTACACCGGCAAACAGAGGGATCCTGCCTTTGCTGAGGAGGAAGATGAACGGTCTGTCGAATACGACATCATGATAGATATAGTTCCTGACGTTATAACCGCCCGCGCCAAGACCTCCCATAACGACTGTCGCCGCGGAAGCCCTGACCTCTTCTTCATTGACCTCGATGTCAGCCTTCTGTCTGATCTTCTTGACATAGATCTGTGAGACGACCCCCGGGTCTCCTTCCGCCATTTCCGAGAAGTCCGCATAACCGACTGTAAACATTCTCTGGATACCGAGTTCTTTCAGCACCGCATCCAGTTCATATTCCGCATTGTAGTTATATTTCGGCAGTGACAGGTTGGTGATGTGCACATCAGCCGTCCATGTCTGCTGGTCTTCATTTTCGGTGCTGATAAATCCCTTGTAGTAATTCATGATCATTTCCGGGTCAGCCTGGGCAAGGTATTCATCGACAGTGACACCCTCATTCGGAAGGATCGCGGTGAACTCCAGACCGTTTTCCAGATAGAGGACAACACCTTCACTCAGGGAATCATGCCACCAGCCTTCCATTGACTGACGCATCATACTGACAGTGCTTTCTGAACCGTCTGCGTTATGGAATGTCTGGGGAGAAGTCAGTTCCGGCTGGAACCGGATCATCCATTTCCCGCCTGCAGCCAGTGCATTGAGCAGCAGCATCGGATCGGTCTGATCCAGGTCGTCTGCCTGCAGGATCTCCGGAATGGAACCGTCTGTCTTTTCCTTCGTCCAGTCATTCACTTCCTGCGCCAATGCTGTTTTGTCCGCAAAACTTCGTTCAAAGACTGCCGCATCATAATACTCCCGCAGATGATCCAGGTAGGATGCTTTCAGTGTCAATCCATTATCGGTATTGAACCACAGTGAATTTCCCGTATAGAAATCGATCCCGTATTCATAGTTCATTTCCGGCAGATACCTTTTCATCAGCTGGTTCAGATCATCCGTACTGATGCCAAGCGTTGATTCGATCTCAGCCCTGGTCACTCCGGCTGTACCGTTTTCCGCCATGCTTAATGCAAGGATCAGCGACATCGGTGAAAAGATATGATTGCCTTCTGCACTGAATACCTTCTGCATCAGTCTGATCATAAACGGATCCAGCATGCCCATCACTTTTGTTTCGGACGCATATGGATCAGAACTGTCAAAAACGGATGCCACAGGTTCAGGCGCTTCGTTTACAAATACCGGTTCACCAGCCGGTTCAGTGACTTCCACAGCTGTCTGAACAGCTTCAGCCGGTTTTTCCGGCACTGCAGCTGTTCCGGCAGAACATCCGCCCGTACAGATCAGAAGTGACAGACCCAGTGTGTATAAAAGTTTTTTCCGCTTCATTTCTTCCCATCCTGCTCTAGGAAATTCCCAGGAACTGCCGGCATATCTCACAGATCTCTTCTGCCTGTTCCTGTGTATCCATTTCAGCAAACACTCTCAAGAGCGGTTCTGTTCCGGAGAAACGGATACTGACCCACCCTCCGTTTTTAAAATAGACCTTGCAGCCGTCCATATAGGAAACGTGATCGATCTCATACGGGAATACAGGGATCTGTCTGTCTTCCATGATGCGCTTCAGGAACAGATCCTTGTGCTCTGCCTTGAAACGGTAATTATGCTGTGCCATATATGATCTGCCGATGATCGAACATAATTCATCATAGATCACCGACATCTTCTTCCCTTCAAAGGCAAGCATTTCCACCAGAAGCGCAGCAGCATAGACGCCGTCCTTGCCCTTGATTCTGCCGCTGACGGACAGACCGCCTGATGATTCTCCGCCGATCACGGCATTTGTTTCATCCATCTTAGCTGAGATCCATTTGAAGCCTACAGGCACTTCATAAACTTCCTGTCCAAGATATTTCGCCATGCGGTCGATCATATGGGAGGTACAAAGATTCCGTACGACCGGTCCCTTCATGCCCCTGTGCTTTACCAGATAATAGTCCAGCAGCATGATCACGTCATTGGGTGACAGGAATCTGCCGGTATCATCGATGATGCCGATCCTGTCCGCATCACCATCCGTCGCAATGCCCAGATCACAATGATGAGAGATCACGTAAGCACGCAGATCATGCATACTGTCGGAATCCGGTGCAGGCATATGTCCGCCGAACAGCGGATCATGATAGCCGTGTATGGTCTCAACGCCGCACCTTGCGGTGATCAGGATCGTCTTGATGCAGGTCTCGGATACGCCGTACATCGGATCCAGCACGATGTTCAGATGCGCATCCCTGATCTTCCGGAGGTCAATATCACTGATGATCGAATCAATATAGTCGTTGACGGGTGAGATCTCCCTGATCAGTCCATCGGCTATGCCTATATCGTATTCTGTGGAACAGACAGGAAGTTTTACCTTAGAAATATAACGTTCAATGTCTGCAGTCTGTTCCAGATCCGCATCCCTGCCTCCGTAGGTAAATACCTTGACGCCGTTGTATTCTGCAGGATTGTGGCTTGCGGTCACCATCAGTCCGTAATGCATATCATGGACCTGTACATAATACATGACCACAGGCGTCGGACATGCCTTTGTGACGATCAATGTTCTGATACCTTCTGAAGCAAAGACTTCTGCCAGCCATCTGACAGATTCGTTTGCCAGGAAGCGTCTGTCATGACCGATCACGATGCCTTCATCTGCAACGCCTTCTGCATGCATTTTGTCTGACATGGCTTTCGCAAGAATCTGCAGATTCTGTTTTGTAAATTCATCACCGATCACGGCACGCCAGCCGCCCGTTCCGAATTTCAGCATGTTGGTCACCTGGAAATCAGTATTTCCTGAAGAAGTCACATTCTTCGTCGTTGCAGAGCTTTGCGGCACTCAGACGGATATTGCAGTGGAATACATGTCCGAGCGGGTTCTCTTTGTCGGAATAATATCTGTACATAAACGGAATATCATTATCCATCAATACCGGCACAAGAACAGCCGGCTGTCCCTTCAGGAAGTCATTTGTGCTGGTCATGACAAATGCCGGCGGGAAGTCTTCCGTGATCCATTCCACGGGATTGATCAGCTTCAATTCCGCGTCAAGATCCTTTCCCGGCAGGAAATCACCCATCAGGCCGGTTGTCATATCCTGGGCAGACAGTTCGATCTTATACGCACCGCAGTTCAATGCAACTGCATTGAAACGGAATCCTGTCGGCAGCTTGATGCCAAGCTCAGCCGCATAATCGGGATTGGTCAGAGCTGCCACAAATATCGTCAGCATATGTCCGCCTGCTGAATCACCTACGCCGTATACATGTTCCATATCGAACCCGTACGTTTCCGCATTGGCGAGCATCCATGCACCGACCGTGCATGTATCCTCCAGGGATGCCGGGAACTTATATTCCGGCGCCAGACGGTAGGAATAATTGACGACCGCAAATCCTCTTTGCGCCAGTGACATGCAGTAGAACTGGTAGACGTCCTTATCACCGTATACCCATCCCCCGCCGTGCAC
>DMBB01000197.1 GCA_003446295.1 Erysipelotrichaceae bacterium | reverse complement strand
GAAGCAGTCGGTCCTTTCTTCCCGATCGAATTCCGCATGAGCGGCTCGGAATTCGTGGAAGGCGGATATGATCTGGATGAAGGTGTCCGTATCGCAAAAATGATCGAACCGTATGTTGACCTGATCCATGTTTCCTCCGGTACTTATCAGAAGACATTCGGGATCACGCATCCTTCGATGTTCACGGAACATGGCAGAAATGTTTTCCTCGCAGCAGAGATCAAGAAACATGTCAGTAAACCTGTCGCAACGATCGGCGGGCTGAATGATCCTGCACAGATGGAAGAGATCATTGCCTCAGGGAAAGCAGATATCGTTTATATGGGCAGGGCACTGCTTGCGGATCCTTTCCTGCCGCAGAAGGTCATGTCAAACAAAGACGAAGACATCGTCAGATGCTTAAGATGCTTCACATGTATGGCAGAGCGTGCATCGACCTCCACAAGAAGATGTACAGTCAATCCGCTGATCGGGCGTGAGGATGAAGGGGATGTCATCTACCCGGCACCTGTGAAGAAAAAGGTCCTGGTTGCCGGAGGAGGGCCGGGCGGACTGTACGCAGCCTATACTGCAGCCCGCAGGGGACATCAGGTCATCCTCTGTGAAAAGGAAGATACATGCGGAGGTATCCTGAAGAGTGAACAGGCACTCCCGTTCAAATATGAGATGTATCAGCTCTCCGGGACATATGAGAAACTTGCAAGAGACGCCGGTGTTGAGATCAGGACCAATACCGAAGTAACGAAAAAATATGTTGAACAGGAACAGCCTGACGCTCTGATCATAGCGGTAGGATCTTCACCGATCGTCCCGCCGATCGAGGGACTTGACGGGGATAATGTGGTCGTAGTGAATAACTATTATCTGGAAAAGGACAAAGTCGGGGACAGTGTCGTAGTGTTCGGCGGCGGACTTGCCGGATGTGAGTGTGCGGTCCACCTCGGTATGGAAGGAAAAGAAGTCCATATCGTTGAAATGAGGGATGTGCTGGCACCGGATGCCAATGTACGTCACAGACCGCTTCTGATGGCGGAGATCAACAAGTTCGCAGCAGTGCATACAGGCCACAAAGGACTGGAAGTGACAAAAGAAGGCATCATCTGCGAAACAGCATCAGGTGAGAAGGTACTGGTTCCCGGAAAGACAGTGATCTGTGCGCTTGGTCAGAGATCACGCAGTGATATCGTAGAACAGCTGCGCGGATCTGCACCGTTTGTCCGGGTGATCGGTGACGCGGAACGTGTATCAACGATCACCAATGCGGTCTACTGGGGCTATCATGCGGCTCTGGATATCGAATGATCGGAAAGAGAAACAGACAGTAAAAAACAAGAAGCGCTCCCTGAAAACTGAATGCTTTCGTGGAGCATTTCATTTTGTCTGGACTGCGGGGTTTTATGCCTTAATTTACAGCTTTCTTATATTCGTTTCCGAAGCTTTCCATGGCAGAGATGATCGGCCGCATGGACTCTCCAAGCTCACTTAAAGCATATTCTACTTTAGGAGGAACCGCCGGATAAACGGTACGGGTAATGATACCATCATCTTCCATGGAACGCAGGGACTCAGTCAGCACTTTCTGGGAGATCCCGTCCAGGTCTCTTTTCAGCTCATTGAAGCGCCATGGCCGTGCCATCAGATTCCGCAGGATCAGCAGTTTCCATTTACTGCCGATCAGCTGGACGGTAGTTGCGATAGGGCACAGCGGGAGCTGGTCTTTTGTCTTCATTGTGATCCTCCTTCCGGCAGCGAAGCCTGATCCCATATGCATTAACGGGAAGTATCTGTAATGCAACTATAACAGAAGAAGGGCATAGTTACAAAAAAGTGCGTACTTTTCTCCTTTTTAAACATCATTGATAATGATGACGGTAAGAAAAAGGAAATACAGCATATGACAGAACTGATCGAATTGATGAAAAACAGAAGAACTATCCGAAAATACAGACCGGAGCAGATCAGTGATGAAGAACTGCATCTGATCCTGGAAGCAGGACAGTATGCACCGAGTGCAGGCGGTGCACAGAGTACAAGGATCGTAGCGCTGCAGAACAGAACGATTTCAGGGCAGCTTGGAAAGATCAATGTCGGACTCATGAAGCGCCGCGAAGGGGCTCATGTCTCCGATGAACAGCCGAGCATTATCGATGACCCGACGATTCCGAGCGGTTTCTACGGAGCACCTACAGTATGCGTAATATTCAGCAGAACAGAGAGTTCCTACAGCATTGCGGATTCCTTCTGCTCAGCTGAGAATATGATCCTGGAAGCATATTCCCTGAATGTGTCTTCTGCCATTATCGGAAGGGCAGAGATGACGTTTGACAATGACCTCGGAAGAGAATTGATGAAGGAATGGGAGATCCCGGAGAACTATACTGCGCGCTGCTTTGTGATCCTCGGATATCTGGATGGACCGTATCCGTCCATGAAACCGAGAAAAGAAAACAGGATCAGGATCATCCGCTGAAGATCGTTCTGACAACATACAAGTGTTTGTAATAAAATGGAGAAAAGAACAAGAGGAAAAGCACATGAAAAGGATCGTAGAGAACACAATCAATGAATTTGAAAACGTCCATACAGCAATGTCTGACGTACAGCTGGACGGAGAAAACACGATACGCGTCGTAAAAGCAGACAAAATCATGCAGTTTGATGAGAATACATTAGTCAGATTAAAGGACTGTGATTTCCATAACGGAACCATTAAAGTGAAAATGCTGAGCAGACTTCTGCCTGATGCGCCGGATTTCGCAAGAGGATTTATCGGAATCGTATACAGAGTCAATGACAACAACAGTGAATTTGAATCTTTCTATATCCGTCCGACAAACGGGATG
>DMBB01000270.1 GCA_003446295.1 Erysipelotrichaceae bacterium | reverse complement strand
AATAGCATGTGCCGTAATAAAGTATACTTCAAAAAAGACATCTCAGCGAAACGCTTCTCATCAATTCTGCAGGGCCTGATATGCTCATACGCAAAACTTTTCATTCTTTTCAATCTGGAAGCTGTCATAAGAAACTGCTTCTGTTCGGGTATAACGTTCAGAATGCTCCTGCGGTCATTCTGAACGTTTCGATCCTGCTTCATTTTCAGCTTCAGATTCAGTTTTTTCTGCCGGTTCTTCAGCAGCAGGTTCTTCCCTGCCTTACGCAAACACTGTCACATCAGACATCATAGTATTGAGCGCCATCATCAGGCTTATTCACAGGTTCGCAGTTTTATCCAGTTCATGTCAGCCTCCTGATCATCATTGTGATCTGTATATTGCCTGGCAAAATATCAAAAGAAGATGAGCTTTCACCCATCCTCAGATTACATTTCGTGTTTTTTTCTGTATCCGTTTATCTTCTTTTGATATCCATGACAGCGAAAATGATCGTTGCGATCACCGCACTGTACAAAGCTGTCTTGAATGCTCTTGCAAATACGAACACTGCTGCACGCAGGATGCTGAACACAAAATCCAGAACGATCCAGATCGTAATGAATACTGCAGCGAATATGACCCAGCGGATAATATCATCTTTATTTACCATGTTGTCCTCCTTATATCATGCAGATATTTTCATTGATCCTGATTCAGGAACACATAGGATGTGTCTGAGGAATGCTCAGGGCTGAATGTCCAGCCTCTGTCAAACTTCTTCAGATCTTCCTTGTTTTCTGCTTTTGTCTCTGCCATCCATCTGACCATACTGCCTCTGGCCATTTTGGCAAGGGTTCCTTTGACGATCAGTTTTCCATTCTTTTCAATAGCGAACACGCATTCAGCGTATTGATCATCCTGCGTGAGATACGGGGTCACTGCTGAAGAATATTCCTTTGAGGCAAGGTCCACGATCAGCTCATGTTCTGAGCATACCTGCCTGTACAGTCTGTCTCCCCAGAATGCATACAGGTCTCTGCCGTTTCTGTTCAGAAGTCCTGCCTGCATTTCCAGACGGTACGGACGGACACCATCAAATGGCTTCAGTACGCCGTACAGTCCCGACAGGATGCGCAGATGTTCATCCAGGTACTCCATTTCATCATCTGTCATGACGTCCGGTGCCATATGCTGGTAGGCAAGTCCTGAGTAAGTCAGGACTGCAGGTGAAAGGCCTCTTCTCAGGTCCATATGTTCAAGACGTTCCAGATTCTCCAGGACCAGTTTATCTGAGCACTTCCAGAGCTCTTTCAGCTGTTCCCTGTTCATCTGTTTCATCAGGTCTCTGAGATATTCCGCTTCTTCGATAAAGCACGGCAGTCCTCTGTACAGGACTGTATCCTCAGGGATCATCTTTTTTGCCGGTGACAGTATGATCTTCATGCTGTCATCATCTAATAATACCGTTCATGCGTCAAGACGAAAAAAGGAGAGCTCGCGGCCCTCCTTAGTCAAGCTTATTTGAATGAAGCGTATCCGAAGTAAGGATAGGAAACATGCATTTCATATCCCTGCAGATCCGGGTTCTTCAGCATCGGCATTGTGAACTGGAACATCGGGATCAGGTGTGCTTCCTGGTCGACCAGATAGTCTTCCAGATCATGTGTCTTCTGCAGAGCTTCCTTAGCATCTGTTGTTGCCTGGATGTCAGCCATCATCTGGTCATAAACCGGGTCAGCAACTGTAGCTACCTGCTGGTAAGCTGTTGTCCAGCTGTTCATAGCTGTGATCGGGTGTGACAGAGCAACGCCATAACGAGCGATCTCATAGTCACCTGCATACCATCCGTCATAGTAGACGCCTGCTTCAACTGCCTTGAATGTAACATCTACACCAACTGCTCCCCACATCTGCTGCAGCATTGTTGCAACATCACCATGCATGGAGTTTGTGGAATAGTAGTATTCGATGTGGAGCGGGTTGGATTCATCATATCCTGCTTCAGCAAGCAGACGCTTGGATTCTTCAGGATTGTATACCAGTGTATATCCGCCTTCATCATCTCTTTCCTGACGGAAGTCTCCGTTGATGCCTTCCAGACCGAACGGCAGATAGGACTTCAGTACAGGATAGAATGTGGAGCCGATAACTTCAGTGACAGCAGTCTGGTCAACAGCCATTGCAAGAGCTCTTCTGACTCTGACATCCTTTGCCCATTCAGGTCCCTTTTCACCCGTGTTGATGATGATGCAGTATGTGGAAGGATCCATAGCTACCCAGAGGGAATCCGTACCTTCATAAGAACGTGCTGTATCGGAGGAAACTTCAGTAGCGACATCCAGGTCGCCTGCTTCGAATGCAAGGTGCTGTGCTTCAGAATCCGGTACTACCTGCCATACGATCTCAGGCATTGTGATATCGTCAGCGTTGTAGAATGAATCGTTCTTCTGCAGGACGCACTTGTCATTGATGTTGATCTCAGTCAGGTTGTAACCGTGGCTGACCGGATAACCGGGTGTGAATGCCCACTGGTTGTCATGCTGAGGTGTGTTCTGAGGCAGCGGGATCCATGCACCGCTGCTCATCAGGAGCGGCAGGAATGTGCAGGGCTGCTTCAGTGTCAGCACGAGCGTGTAATCATCCGGTGCTTCGATACCGACAGTGCTGTGGTCTTCTGTTGTGCAGTCAAAACTGTCACCGACTTCGATCGCGTGAAGGTTGTACTCTTCAGCGCCTTCAATATAGACCACCATGTTATAGATCTGGTTGGATGCGTCAACGCCATAGCTCAGCGCACGCAGGTATGCATATACGAAATCGTTCGCTGTCAGAGGTGTGCCGTCTGACCAGACAGCGTCTTCTCTGATCTTGAAGGTATGTGTCAGACCGTCTTCAGAGACTGTATAGTCTGTGCACAGTTCTTTCTGAGGCTGGCCTTCTTTATCTGTACGGAACATTGTTGCGTACATGTGGTGAAGCACATATGAGTTGACCAGTTCTCCGTTTGTGGCGGGATCCATATCTGTAAACTGTGAGAATACGCCTACAGTCATGGAATCCTTGGAAGCTGTTTCTGCGGGTGTGGTTTCAGCTGCTGCTGATTCTGCGGCGGAAGTAGGAGCTCCGTCTGTTGAAGGTGAGCCGGATGAGCATCCTGCAAGCAGGAGTGCTGCAGCTGCCAGACTGAGTCCGAAACGTGAATGGTGATGCATGGAATAATTTCCTCCTTTTTCCCCGAAAACAAAACCGTATGCTATTACATACGGCAATCATCCATAAGCAATAGCGCCACTTCAATAAGCGAAGGAGTGATACGGATCTTATCCGCATCCCCACGGAACCTGCCTGCCGGCGGATACCGTTCGGCGGTGGTTGCCTTTCTGATCGTTCACAGCCTGCCGGCTCGCGATCATACTCATCTGCACCGCTACCTCTATCGATTCAGTTTTCATGTGCTTATTATCAACAATACTTTTTTCTGCGTCAACACCTTTTTTCATTTTCCTGAACATTTTTCACATGTTTGAAAAAATGTTTCATTTTCTTTCATTGATCAGTTTTTCCTTCTCAGCATGCGAAAGTTCATGTTTGATGTGCCACTCTCTGCTCAACGCCTCTCTTTTGTCATCAAAGGCTTCCGTGTAAACAAGACTGCACGGACGCCTGCTGCGGGTATATTTCGCACCCTTTCCCCTGTTATGTGTCTGCAGGCGTTTTTCAGGATCGGTTGAGAAACCGGTATACAGCGTGCCGTCTGTGCATATCAGTATGTAAACATAATATTTCATGCCGATATGATAGCAGAAAAGAAGCCCGGTCATAACAGCCGGACTTCAGTGTCGGATTCGTTTTTTGTTTTATTCAGCCCATGTGCTTTCGCCGAAGTACAGGTATGCACCGTTGATCTGTTGTCCTGTCAGAGCAGGGTTCTTCAGCATCGGGAGCGTGAACTGGAACATTGGAACGATGTATGCCATTTCATCTACCAGATAGTCTTCAGCTTCATGACACTTCCTGAGCGCTTCTTTCGGATCGATCGTAGCCTGGATATCCTCTACCATAGCGTCATATGTCGCATCACCGATCCTGGCGACTCTCTGATATTGTGTCGTGAAGGTGTTCAGCGCTGTTACAGGGTGGCTCAGAGCGACGCCATAACGTGAGATCTCAAAGTCACCGTTATACCATGCCTCATAGTAGACACCTGATTCAACAGCTTTGAATGTTGTTTCAATGCCGACTGCAGACCACATCTGCTGCAGGCATGTCGCAACGTCATTGTGAATGGAGTTGGTTGAATAATAATATTCGATCTTCAGCGGGTTGGATTCATCATATCCTTCTTCTGCAAGCAGACGCTTGGATTCTTCAGGGTTGTAAACCAGTGTATATCCGCCCTCTGAGTCACGTTCTTCACGGAAGTCTCCGTCAACGCCTTCCAGACCCAGCGGCATGAAGCTGCTCAGTACGGGATAGAACTCTTCGCCGCCGACGACATCGGCTACTGCTTTCTGATCGATCGCCATTGCGACTGCTCTTCTCAGATTGAGGTTCTGTGCCCATTCAGGTCCGGTCGCACCGGAATTGAATGTCAGACAGTATGTATTTGTCTGCAGGCCGACCCAGAGTTCATCTGTGCCTTTATAGCTCTTGGCAACATCACTGGTAATGCTGGTAGCGATGTCAATATCGCCTGCCTGGAATGCAAGATGCTGGGATTCCGTATCAGGCACGACCTGCCATACGATCTCATCCATCGTGATCTGATCAGCATTGTAGAAATACTCATTCTTGACCATGACAGCCTTGTCGTTCGGATTCATTTCCGTCAGCTTGTGGTCGCCGTCGCACGGATATCCGCCCTGCAGTGCCCACGCAGACTCATGCTGGGGAGTGCTCTGATGCACCGGCAGCCATGCGCCTGAGCAGAGCAGTGTATTCAGATATGTACACGGTTTCTTCAGTGTGAGAACCAGTGTATGATCATCCGTCGCTTCAATACCGACGGAGCTGTGGTCTTCGGTTGTACAGTCAAATGAGTCTCCTACCTCCAGCGCATTCAATGAATACTCTTCCGCACCCGCAATGAACGTTGTCATGTTGTATATCGGGTTGGAAGCATCCACGCCGTAAGATAGAGCTCGTAGGTACGAATAGACAAAGTCTGAAGCTGTAACAGGAGTTCCGTCACTCCACTTTGCATCATCTCTTAGCGTAAATGTGTGTATTAGACCATCTTCTGATATATCGTGCGCAGTCGCCAGTTCCATCTGCGGCTGTGAATTTTCATCCATTCTGTACAGGCCTCTGTACATGTGGTGCAGCAGGTAACCGTTGACCAGCTCGCCGTTGGTTGCCGGATCCATGCTTGTGAACTGTGAGAATACTGCGATCGTTACTGTTGAAGAATGGTGAGTCTCTGCAGACTGTGCTGTTTCGGCCGGTGCGCTTGATCCTGCTTCGGCAGATGGTGTTGTTCCGGAAGGTGATCCGGATGAACATCCTACCATGCCAGCAGCAAGAACAACACTGACCATTGTTCTTAATGCTTTTTTCATCTCTTTGTCCTCCTGTTGAGATGAAAATAGAATATTATAAATCTGCTTTCAG
>DMBB01000403.1 GCA_003446295.1 Erysipelotrichaceae bacterium | reverse complement strand
CGAAGACATTTACACAGTGTGCAGGATTCCTGCGCATCAAGGACGGTGATGAACCGCTGGATGAAACTTCGATCCATCCTGAGAGCTATGAAGCAGCCAGAAAAGTCATGGAAGTATGCGGCATTACCAAGCTTGGCACGCCGGATGCACAGTTCCCGGAAGACAAGATTAAGGAACTCGGAATCGACAGCTATACACTGAAGGATATTGAAGACGCGATCCGTCAGCCGCTCAGAGACTACCGTGATCAGTTTGAAGGCGCACTGCTGAGAAGCGATGTGCTTGAGATCAGTGACCTCCATGTAGGCGATCAGCTCTCCGGTACAGTCAGAAACGTCGTTGACTTCGGTGCATTCGTTGATATCGGTCTGCACGAAGACGGCCTGGTGCATATTTCCCATATGTCCATGAAGCGTGTCAGCCATCCTTCTGAAGTCGTATCTGTCAATGATATCGTCAAGGTATGGGTCTATGAGATCGATGAGGCAAGAGGAAAGGTCAAACTGAGTCTGCTGCCTCTGGAACAGCTCAAGGCCAGGGATGAAGCTGTTAAAGCCGCAAGAGAGAACCGCAAGAACGGCAAGGGACGCAATAACCGCAATAACAACCGCAGAAACGATAACCGCCCGGCAAAGAAAAAGCCGGAGAAGGTTACCATGGAAGACGCTACAAAACGTCTCCTGGAACGTTTCGGCAACAAGCACTAAAATACATGTTTCCGGCTGTGAGAGATCATGGCCGGTTTCTTTTTGCAGTGTTAATGCAATTCAATGAACTGAATGATATGATTATGTCCATGAAACGCACAGTGATCGGTATTCTGGCACATGTCGATGCCGGAAAGACAACATGCATAGAAGGAATGCTCTACCGTTCCGGTACGATCCGGAAGATGGGCAGAGTTGATCATGGTGATGCATACCTGGACTATGATGAACAGGAACGCGACCATGGGATCACCATTTATTCCAAGGAAGCTGTTTTTACGTGGAAAGATACGGAAATACAGGTCATTGACACGCCTGGCCACGCAGACTTCTCCAGTGAAATGGAGAGATGCCTCAGAGTACTGGATCTTGCGGTGATCCTGATCTCCGGACAGGATGGCGTGCAGAGCCATACACAGACCATCTGGAAGTGTCTGGAGCACTACCATGTCCCCGCAATCGTATTCGTCAATAAGATGGATATCAGCTATAAAACAAAGCAGGAGCTGATGCAGGATCTGGAACAGCATCTTTCCGATACCTGTGTGGATCTGTCTGATCCTGACAGGTTTGAGAAACTTGCACTGATCTCTGATGAAGCACTGAATGAATATATGGAGACCGGTTCGATCAATGACGAGACCGTCAGGCAGGCAGTCTATGAAAGAAAGTGCACGCCGTGTCTGTTCGGTTCTGCCCTGAAGCTGGACGGTATCGATGAGCTGATGGACCGGATCAGCTGGCTGTGCGAAGAGCAGGAATATCCTTCTGAATTCGGAGCCAGAGTCTATAAGATCTCAGCTGATGAGAACGGCGCAAGGCTGACGCATATCCGTATGACAGGCGGTGTCCTGAAGAGCAGGCAGAAGCTGTCGGAAGAAGATAAGGTCGATCAGATCCGTGTGTACAGCGGAAAGAACTGGAAGATGGTCGATGAAGCGGAAGCCGGCATGATCTGTGTGCTGAAAGGACCGGTTACGCTGGAAGACGGTCAGGGACTTGGCTTTGAAGAAGACTTTGAAAAACCGATGCTGAATGCATATATGACATACAGACTGGTCGTTCCCAAGGGAGCGGATACCATGGCTTTGATGCGTACATGCAGTCAGCTGATGCAGGAAGACCCTGCATTGTCCGTAAATGCCAACGAAGAAACACATGAGATACAGATCTCCATTATGGGAGAAATGCAGATGGAAGTTCTGCAGAAGAAGATCAAAGAAAGATGCGGGATCGATGTCCTGTTTACGACCGGAAAGATCATTTATATGGAAACGATCCGGAATGCCGTAACAGGATCCGGACACTTTGAACCCCTCCGTCACTATGCTGAGGTACATGTACGTCTGGAACCTTTGGAACGCGGAAGCGGGATCATTGTAGAGAGTCAGTGCTCAGCAGATGATCTGTCGATGATGTGGCAGAGATCCATCCTGTCTGCGCTCAATCACAGGATCCATCGCGGCGTGCTGACCAGATCTCGTCTGACCGATGTCAGGATCGTCCTGATCGCCGGCAGAGGGCATCTGAAGCATACGGAAGGCGGTGACTTCCGTGAAGCAGCCTGCAGGGCAGTACGTCAGGCATTGATGAAAGCGGAGAATATCCTGCTGGAACCGTTCTGTTCCTTTACGCTCAGAATTCCTTCGGGTTCGCTTTCAAGGGCAATGTATGATCTTGAGATGCGTCAGGCTTCCATTGAGATCGAAAGCAATGATGACAGTGAAGCAGTGATCACGGGCAGGGGACCTGTCCGTACATTGATGGAATACCAGACCGATGTAACAGCATATTCCAGAGGAAGAGGCAGATTTATCTGGAGACCCGAAGGCTATGATGAAAGTCCTCAGCAGGATATGATCGTGGAATCCATCGGCTATGATCCGGATATGGATTATTCCCAGCCTGCCGGTTCTGTGTTCTGTGCACATGGCTCAGGATTCTATGTGCCATGGGACAAGGCGGATGAATATATGCACATCCAGTTCCGTACACCATCTGCTTCATCGGCTTCACATCCGGTCCGCTACAAAGTTTCGGAAGATGAACTGAAGAAAGTCTTTGAAATGACGACCGGACGGAATAAAAACGAAAAGAAACACTATACGCCGAAGAAGACCGATAAACCTGTGAAACCCGCAAAACCGAATCCGATCGTGCACCTTCCTGTCTGCATGATCGTTGACGGATACAATATGATCTACGGCTGGGAAGACCTGAAGGAACTTTCCAAAGCGGATCTGTATGCGGCCAGGGAAAAGCTGATCGACCGTCTCTTCAACTATATGGGATATACAGGATACCGCATGCTCGTTGTCTTTGACGGATACAAGGTCAAGGATAATATGGGAACTGAGATCCGCAGAGGAGATATGACGATCATCTTTACAAGGGCTGATCTGACAGCAGACGCCTATATTGACAAGGCTGCGCATGAACTGAAAAACAAATACCGGCTGATCGTTGCGTCATCTGATGCACTGGTCCAGAATGCGGTATTTGCCCAGGGTGCTTCCAGAATGTCTGCCAGGGAACTGGCATCACAGCTGGAGTACTATGAAAAACAGATGCTCACGAAAATCTGAAGAAAAACGAACAGCTCCCACAATTCCGGGAGCTGTTTTGTGAGATCAGAATACGAATTGCATGAGGAACATGCAGCAGATCGTGCCGCCTGCGATCGACAGCAGTGTCTGCTTTTTCCACAGATGGAGCAGGATCGTGACGGCCATGCCGGCTGCTTCCGGAATGCCGTATGAGCCTGAAACAAAGCTGACATCTTTGAGACAGTACACCACCAGCATGGCAAAGATCGCCGGAGGAAGTGCATTGCCGAGATACATGATGTATTTCGGCGTTTCTTTTCTGAACGCCAGGAACGGCAGGGCACGGACCAGGATGGTCGCTATTCCGCA
>DMBB01000276.1 GCA_003446295.1 Erysipelotrichaceae bacterium | reverse complement strand
ATCCATATCTATGCAAAATGACTGATGATGCAAGGCATTCCGGAAATATCTGCGGAATGCCTTTCTTTCTGTTCTGAAGATGTCCTGCTGACTCAGCCGAACCACTTAAAGAATCCTTTCGGTTTCGCTGCCAGTTCCTGCCTGATCTGCCGGATCTCATCCGAGGCATCGACACCTGCATCAGAAGCTTTCTCAAACCAATACAAGGCAGTATCCAGGTCTTTGGGCACGAGCTCACCGCGCCAGTACAGATTTCCCATATTTCGCATGGATAAGGCAATTCCCAGTCCAGCTGCTCTCTCATACAGTTCTAGTGCTGTCCGTACGTCTGTTTGTACACCGGTTCCGTTTACATAGTGAGCTCCGAGATCATTGATTGCAAAACCATGACCTGCATCAGCCGCCATGCGCAGATAGCGTATCGCTTCAGCATAATTGACCGGCATACCTTCTCCATAATCATACATTTTGGACAGCCAGTAAGCAGCTTCCGGGTCGCCTGCCTGTGCGGCTTTTTCAAGCCATTGTTTAGCCAGGAAATAGTTCCGGCTCGTACCGTCTCCGTTGCGGTACATATTTCCGAGATTGCACATGCAGTACGTGTTTCCGGCTTCGGCTCCCCGTTTAAACCATTCAAACGCCTTAACCAGGTTTCTTTGTACACCATCTCCGTTGCCGTACATGACGCCGAGATCCAGCATTGCACCGGTATCGCCGAGATCTGCTGCACGTTCAAAACAGCGGATCGCTTTGAATACGTCCCTCGGTACGCCATCCCCGTCGAAATATACTCTTCCTAGATTTTTTGCAGCATCAATACTGCCTGCTTCAGCACCCTTTTCAAACCATTCAACAGCTTCCTGTACGTTTCTTGCAGTCTGATCGGTTCCCATATAAAGCACGCCGATCCTGTTGGCAGCAGCACTGAATCCCATATCAAAGGCTCTTTGATACAGCTCGATCGCCTGCCGCTCATCCTTCTGAACATAAAGACCATAGTCATACATATGGCCTAGATTATTCAGTCCATATGGATTGTTTTCTTCAGCAGCCTTTGTAAACAGTTCGTAGGCAGTTCTGAGATCCTGCTGTACTCCTACACCGTTCATATACATCATGCCCAGATCAACTGCTGCGTTGAGATCTCCTTTTTCCACCGCTTCATTCAGCAGGTCTATGGATCTTGCGTAATCAACAGAAACTCCGTAACCGTCTCTGTACATGGCTGCCATCTCGACCAGAGCATATGTATCCCCGGCATCTGCCGCCTGACGGAAGTATTGGAGTCCTCTTTCAGGATCTCCTGCTTCATTGCGGATGATGCCCAGTCTCAGCAGGCGCAGTCCTTCACGTTCACCGCCGTATCCTGCTTCTTCATAGTATTTCTCTGCCGCAGCATGATCTGCCGGTCCGCCAAGACCTTCAAAATACAGGTCACCAAGCATGATCAAAGCCTGCGGGATCCCGTTGTCTGCACCTTTCTGCAGATACTGACGGGCAGCCTCAAAATCCTGCGGAACACCCATTCCATTGCAGTACATTTTACCCAGCATAACAGGAGCCAGAAGGTCTCCCTGCTCATCAGCTTCCTGATAATAAGACAGCGCTGTCTGAAGGTTCACTTCTTTTCCATCCATCAGACAGACCCCTGCATAATTGACTGCAGCAAATCTCTTCTTGTCTGCATCCACTGTCTCATTATCAAGGACCTGTTCCAGGTAAGAAGCTGCTGCCGGCAGATCTCCTGCCTGCCCGTATACCTGTGCCATCAGGATCAGTGCATCGGGATTTCCGTTTTCTGATGCTTTCAGGATCCAGTCGCCTGCTGTATATGCATCAGGTTCATCGACTGTATGCGCCGCGTACAGTTTGCCTGCCGCATACATTGCCTGCGCCTCACCCAGTTCTGCAGCTTTCAGACAAAGCTTCAGGATCTTTTCACTGCAAATACGGTAGTCTTCATCATAGGACATTTCCCCGGTCGTATTGCGGAGCCGTTCTCCTTCCGGTTCAAATGCGATCATGACTCTGTCTGAGTGATCTGTATCGTAAACATAATAGTTGTCAAGATATACATCTTCAATCAAATAACCGTGCAGCCGGCTGCCGATGAGCTGCTCAACAAGATACATCAGGAAAGCAGGATTATCACTGTCCGCATATGTTTCTATATCACTGTTTTCAGTGACTGCATTGACAAACAGTTCTGCTTCCTCAGGAAGCAGGAACTGCTGCAGTCCCTGCATCCAGACACGTGTCAGTTCCTGCACTGTTTCATTGATGTCGGGAATGAGTCCGTTGTCCGCAGGCATATTCATGCAGGCGAGCTTAAAACGTGCCGCAGCCATGACATCCGGATAGTCTTCTTCTGACATCAGGCATCTCTGCAGATAGTCGACCGCATTGAGACGCTTCTGCTGTTCCTGGTTTTCCTTTGCCAGCATCAGCAGACCTTCCGCACCGCTGTTTTCATACATCCTGACATGCATCTCTTCTGCTTTGGCAGGATCCTGTTCACAGCCGAATCCTTCCTGATAGCAGCTGATCAGTCTGGAATATGCTTCATTGTCATGCAGTGACGCAGACATATCTGCGGCATTGACATAATGCCGGAACGCCTCCTTTGCATGTGCATCATGAGGGTCTTCTGCAAGCTTGTAATGATTGTCACCCATCACCAGCTGCAGACGGTAAAGGACCTCATTATAGCCCGGCACATGATTCAGCTTTTCGGCATTGTTTTTCGCCGTTTCGAAATATCTGAGCTTCTCCAGAATTCCCTGTTCACTCTCATCAGCATACAGATCCGCCATGACGATCGACGCAAAAGGATCTCCTTCTGCTGCGCGTTCCTGCAGCTGTCTGATCATCATCTTTTCGGTAATGCCGTTGTTGTAATCAAGCATCCACTGTTCAGCTTCACTCATGCCTTCTGCAGGTGTCTGAGCAGCTTCTTCCGCTTCCGGTTCTTCATTGAGAAAAGAACCCCAGTAGGATGCTTTCTCCTGGTCATAGTGCGCCGGATCCAGGTAGTACTGATACAGAATGCGGGCAGAATCCCGGGAACCGTCGATCGCTGTTTCTTCAAGCTCAGCAAGTTCATCGGGACCGAGTACGGTCATATCTTTATAATTTGTGTTCATGATCATTTTCCTTTCATTTGCCCGTATACTGTATGCATCCAGTGCTCTCAGGGTTCTTTTTTCGGAGCCTTATAAAATAACAAACTGTATATGATCTGTCAATCACATTCTGCATTTTTTCTGCTTTTACAATAACATGGTGAATGCAAAAATGGACGCCGATCTGCATCAACAGCTCAGAAAACGTCCATTCCTGTTTGTATCTTATCTGTTCCGGAAACTATTCCAGTCCGTACTGGACCTTGCTTTCGGGACTGAGCTCCCAGCCCTTCAGCAATGATTTTCCGTATTCGATCAGTGATTCTGTAGTGTGTCTGGGGAAGCTTCCGAATACATTGACAGAACTTTCATACTGCCTGCAGATAAAGATATCCTGGTCCTCCAGATAACCGAAACATTGCGGGATGTAAGCGAAGATCCCCCAGTCTCCTTCATTGATCAGGCTCATGCGATGATCAACAATGACTGACAGCATGTCGCCGTATTCTCTCCAAACAACTTCGTTTGAGCTGTAAACATTCTGCGAGAGCGGAATGGAACTGCATAGTGAGCCGTCACTGATATGGTAGCGGCGGATGACACCGTCTGATTCCAGTATCAGGAAATACTGCCCGTCAACGGTAAAATACGTATCGTATATTTCAGAAGTCTCTCCGGTGACTGTGCATAGGTCATTCCCGTCATGATCTGTAATGGTATAGACATTCGGTGCTGTTTTGAATGCCAGGTAGTCCGTTTTCACACATCCGTTGACATCCAGTTCGTTGTATCCGCTCAGTTCTTCAGCCAGTGTATAGAGTTCATATAATCGTTCGGAACATTTTTCCACACTGCCGTTTTTCATATCTGCCCTGAATGCTTCTTTCGTGTCGGGGATCACTATGAAAATGTTCTCCTGATCGATCGCGTAATTGATCATGGATGTAAGCTTGTCAAACGTACCGACTTCCCTCAGGTTTGAAATATTCAGACCGGTATCGAGCATGCATACCGAGATCACATACTGTCCTTCTTCCGGGACCGCATAGGTTACGCCGTACAGATCACCGGTATCGTCATCAGCGAATATCGTATATAAATGCTGGTCCTCACTTTCCCATGTGACAGTTTCGTATTCCAGACTGCCTGTGTTCAGGTTCAGCAGACCGAACTTCTGATCACCTTTCCATGTCATCGTAAGTACATTGTCCTTGCTGGAGAACAGATTATAATCGATCCGTTTGCTGTAATCGCTGTTGTCTCCGGGAAGGATCAGATGGTCCAGTTTACCGGACAGATCGCCGTTTCCGATCAGCAGATGATTGTCATCCACAAACGCCACGATATTGTTTCGGACATAAGAATCTTCTATATAGAAATCCTCTTTCACAGAGTCATCCTTCCAGTATGTTTCATACTGTTTCCATGAAGGATCGGCTTTCTCAGGTGTGTACCGGGTAATTGTGGTGGAGCTTCTGCCGATTACCCATGCCGAGTAAGCCGGATAGATCGCTTTCCCAACACCTTCTTCAAATGCGTGATAATAGTACCAGTTGGAAAAATCTTTGTTGAAGTTTCCGAAACCTCCGTCATATGTCATATAGAAGACCCAGCCCCTGGTCGTTTCCACATTGATCACAGGGGCGATCAATTCTGCCTGTGCAACAGGTACGCCGGTTTCTGCTTCGAATATATCGATATGGTTGGAATAGGAATGGATGACGACAGGCACCGTGTAAACGGATTCCGAATACTTCAGCGTTGTTCCGTAGTTCGTTACACTTGATTCGTGTATGTCCTCCCAAAGGACGGTATGATTATTCAGATCATAGCACTGCAGATGGTTCTTCACAGTCACATACAGACCGCGGTCACCAAAGTTACTGCCATGTTCTACACTTGAATCGGCATAGCTGATGATCAGCTTATCCGGGCCTGCAAACCTGCAGTCAATGTACATTTCCTGATATACGAATTCGTTGAGCAGCTCAGTCAGTGAACCGTCCGTAAGATCCATGACAGCAACACCTGCTATCCCAAGCGATGTGCTTTCTCCGTTAACGTACATTGCAAGTTTTGTCCCATCCTGTGACAGACAGGAACCATAGGACTGCAGTGCCAGCGGTTCAGGCAGTTCGGGAAGTTTCCAGGAAGCTATCAGATGACCATCCCTGGTATCGAATGTCAGCACCTTCTTTGACGTAACCGCCGCAAGGATCGTTTTGTCTTCCGACATCAAAGGTGAGGAAACATACGTTGAATAATCAGTAACATAATCAGAGATCTTTTTCTGCCATTTCACATTCCCATCCGCGGTTTCCAGACATATAAAAGATTTTGAATCCGAAATGATGATATCCTGATTTTTATTGAAACCGACCAGATCTATGGAACTGATCGAAGTGTTCCCGGTGCTGTAAGTCCATTTCTGGGAAACTGTCTCAGTATCCCAGCATGTTACAACATTCAGCTGCGATGCGGTGATCAGACGTGACTCATCTTCATTCACGGTAAAATCATTGATCTTTTCACTGTGAACAAATACATCATACGGGGCAAGGCCGTAAGTATCCTGCGGTGCCAGGTATGCGTTGACTGCCATGCCCAAAGCATATTCAGCACTTGACACGAGCGGGCGGTCATTCTCTTTGGAAGGAAGTGCTTCGATTGCAAGACTGATCGCAGTGAACCTGTCTGAATTGTTCAGTGCGGATAATGACTCTGACGCAAGATAAGATGACTGATTCAGAAGTGATTTTTCATAGTTTGCCTTGATGGCCGCATTCCTGTTAAGCAGGACTCCGCTGAATCCTGCCATCACCAGCATGACCACAGTACTCAGTGTGAGCCACAGTCTTGTTTTGTAGCGCTGTTCCCTTCTGTATAATTCATCGTACTGACAGCCAAGGAGTCCTGCGAACAGTCTGAGTTTTTCCCGGTTGAACAGTTTTCTTCTTTGTACAGGATTATCCGCAACAATGTTCGCTGCAAGCGGTTCGATCAGCTCAACCAGTTCTCCGTCTTTTGTACGGATATGCGTGAGCTGTTCCGGGAATGATTCTTCAGGTGCCCCTGATGCAAGAACTGCCAGGACATGATTCCTGTCATGATGTTCCAGGAAGTATGTGATCTCATTGGCTACCCAGACGGATTCGGGCGTGTCAGGCGTGCATATGACGATCAGGTATTCCGAGTTGTCCAGTGCTTCAAAGATATTCTCGGTAAGATTGTTGGATACAGGCAGTTCATCCTGATCACGGAATACTTTACCGAGATGCTTCTCTCCGTCCTTGCGCAGACCTCTGGGGATCACATAGTGTTCGATCGCCTGATGCAGTTTAACAGCAACGCTCTTATCAAGCGGTTTATGACGATAGCTGATGAATGCAATATATTTCTTTGACATAATACACT